>CAZYDV010000240.1:0-9640 GCA_964646405.1 uncultured Granulosicoccaceae bacterium
CACTGTCTTCCGATTTTATCGTCGGGTTTCCCGGCGAGACCGATGAGGATTTCGAACAGACGATGAAACTGATCACCGATCTGGAATTTGATCAGTCGTTCAGTTTTATCTACAGCGCAAGGCCGGGCACGCCTGCCGCCTCACTGGAAGACCCAGTGCCATTGGAAGCCAAAAAGGCACGCCTGGCACTTTTGCAGGCCACGATCAACGCGCAGGCAATGCGCATTAGTGAGGCGATGGTCGGCACCAC
This sequence comes from uncultured Granulosicoccaceae bacterium, assembly GCA_964646405.1. GTDB lineage: Bacteria > Pseudomonadota > Gammaproteobacteria > Granulosicoccales > Granulosicoccaceae > CAKZSB01. Next base: position 251 of record CAZYDV010000240.1, read on the forward strand.
GCAACGCATCCTCGTCGAGCGTCCATCGACACGCGATGACCGGGAAATAGCCGGACGCACCGAAAACAATCGCGTCGTCAATTTTGCCGGCGGGACGGAATGGATCGGCAAGTTCGTCGATGTGCAGATCACCGAGGCTCGACCCAACTCCCTGCGCGGTGAGTTGCTCGGAATCAACGACGATTCATGACAGCACTCACCTTGAAAGCAGCACCGGGCTGCGCCACCTGAACCAATCGATTGGCTAAACTCGAATTTCAGCTATCCCCCGATGACAACCAGCGGCTGGCCAATCTGTGCGGACCGCTCGACAAGAACCTTCGGCAAATCGAAAAGCGACTGGAAGTCCAGTTGCACAATCGCGGTGGCAGCTTCCAGGCTGTCGGTGGCGAGCGCCAGGTTCGTGATGCCTGCAGTGTGTTGCAGGGGCTCTACGAAACCACGCAAAACGAAACCCTGTCGCCGGAAGGCATTCATCTGTACTTGCAGGAAGTCATTTTGGAAAGTGAAGAAGAGGCCGAGGCGGTCGACGCCGCGACCGATGAACACGAAGGGTCGGACATCGCGACGCGGCGCGTCAAGATCCGCTGCCGCGGTGAGAACCAACGCGTCTACGTCGACAATATTCGCGAATTTGATCTGACCTTTGGCATCGGCCCGGCCGGTACCGGCAAGACTTATCTCGCCGTCGCCTGTGCGGTCGAATTGCTGGAGCGCGAACATGTGCGGCGACTGGTGCTGGTTCGCCCGGCCGTCGAGGCGGGCGAACGATTGGGTTTTCTGCCGGGCGATCTGGCGCAGAAAGTCGATCCGTATCTGCGCCCGATCTACGATGCGCTGTATGAATTTCTCGGCTTTGATCGCGTCGCCAGGCTGATCGAGAAGAACGTCATCGAAGTGGCTCCGCTGGCCTATATGCGCGGACGAACCCTGAACAACGCCTGTGTGATCATGGACGAGGCACAGAACACCACGGTCGAGCAAATGAAGATGTTTCTGACTCGGATCGGTTTCGGTTCGCGTGCGATTGTCACCGGCGATGTGACGCAGACCGATTTGCCGAAACACGTATTGTCGGGATTGCGCCACGTGCGCGGCGTGCTCAAGGGCGTAGAGGGTGTCGGTTTTTGCGAATTTCAGGCCCGTGATGTGGTCAGGCATCCGCTGGTGCAGCGAATCGTCAGAGCCTATGAGTCGTCTGAACAAAACACCGAAGCGGGAAAGAAAGTTGATCCCGGCTGACGCAGAAGACGTTTCGCTGCCGCTGGAAGATGGCTCGTTGCGAACGACAATAGAATTTGATTCGGTCGACCCAACGCTGTGCCCGGACGTGGATTCAATGCTTCGATGGGCGGCGGCCGCGCTGCGTGATCCCGCTGCTGCCGCTTGCATTCGGGTTGTCGGCAGCGAGGAAATGCGGACTTCCAACAAGCGCTGGCGCAACGCTGACTACCCGACCAATGTCTTGTCGTTTCCAGCCGACCTGCCGGCAGAGTTTGGCTTGCCGCACCTGGGCGATATCCTTATTTGCGCCGAGGTCGTCGATGCCGAGTGGCGCCAGCAGAACAAGTCCGCGGCGGCGCACTGGGCGCACATGATTGTTCACGGTATGCTGCATCTGCAGGGTTATGACCATGAAAACGATGAAGAGGGTGCAGTGATGGAGGCCCTCGAGATCGCTATACTGGCGGAACTTGGATTTGCCAATCCCTACCTCTCGCCGGCCCCGGGGGCAAACGCCTGATGTCGCAGGATTCCACAGAGAACCCCCGATCTATCGTCGATCGGATCATGCACGCGCTTGGCGGCGACGACGAGCCACGTGATCTCGACGGCCTGAAACTCGTCCTTCGCGAAGCGGCCAATCGCGACATCGTCAGCAGCGACACCATGACCATGCTCGACGGCGTCTTTGATGTGGCGAACATGCGGGTGCGTGACATCATGATCCCGCGCGCGCAGATGGTCGTTGTCGAAATCGATGAAAATCTCGACGAAGTTCTGCCGACGATCATCGAGTCCGGGCACTCGCGCTTTCCGGTCATTGGCGAGAGTCGTGATGAAGTACTGGGGGTGCTGCTGGCGAAGGATCTGTTGCGGTTTTCGCAGCCGGACAAACGTCCTGAATACGACCTGAAAGCGCTGATTCGCGATCCGGTGTTCACCGTTGAGAGCAAACGGTTGAACGTGCTGCTGACAGAATTTCGCGCCAACCACAATCACATGGCCATCGTGGTCGATGAGTACGGCGGTGTGGCCGGGCTCGTGACTATCGAAGACGTACTCGAGGAGATCGTCGGCGAGATCGACGACGAACACGATGCCGAAGAAGACGCCAACATTCGAAAGCACGAAGGCGAGGTTTATACGGTCAAGGCGCTCACGCCGATCGAGGAGTTCAATGACGAGCTCGACGCCGATTTACCCGACGATGAATTCGATACCGTCGGTGGTTTGGTGATGCGCGAAATCGGTCATATGCCCAACCCCGGCGAACACGTCAATATCGACCGCTTTCATTTTAAAGTGTTGTCATCCGAGTCGCGGCGTATTCATCTGCTGCAGGTGACGACCGGCGAAGAAGGCGTTGACTAACGCGCACAGCCCGCGTGGCCGGCTGTTTATCACCTGCCTGACTGCACTCTTGTGCGGTGCAGTCAGTGTGACTGCCTTTGCCCCTTTTGGCTGGTGGCCGGTATTGATCGTTACGCTCGGCGTGTTTTTCGCGCTGGTTTTCGATAGCGCATCAACGCGTGCCGCGACAGCCATCGGCTATGCCTTCGGGTTGGGGCTGTTTGGCGCCGGGGTGCACTGGATCTACTACAGCCTGCATCTGTTCGGCGGTGCCATCGCTGCGGTTGCTGCTATCGGAACCGCCCTGTTCGTAGTGCTGCTGGCGATTCTGCCCGCCGTGTTTGCGCGGCTTGTGCGCGCCCGCAAAACCTCACCGCTGCGCTGGTTTTTGTTGCTCACACCGGCCGCCTGGCTGTTGCTGGAGTGGACCAAAACCTGGCTTCTAACCGGATTTCCCTGGCTCAATATCGGCTATGCAACCATCGCATCCCCGCTCGCGGGCTTTGCGCCGGTCGGCGGCGTGTTGATGTCATCGCTGATGCTGGTGGTGTTGGCGGCCGCCTGCGGACTGGTGCTGACCGTGCGGCGATCGGCGACCACCATAGCGTGCACGGCGCTGGCGCTGATGGTGTTTGGCGCTGGTTTCGCGTTGCAGCAGATCTCCTGGACCAGTCCCAGTGGCGAGCCGATCTCCGTGACTATGGTGCAGGGAAATGTCGCCCAGGAGAACAAGTTCCGCGATGAACTGCTCAGTGAGTCGTTGCGGATCTACACTGATCTGAGCCGCAGTGGGGCCGATCTTGTGATCTGGCCAGAAACAGCGGTGCCGACATTTTTCTTTGAAGTCGACGGCTACCTCAATGACTTTGCCACCGCAATCGCGCGCAACGGCAGTACCGTGCTATCGGGCGGATTCATGGCAAACGATGCGGGCACGGAGTATTACAACGCGATCAAAGTGCTCGGTGGCACCGCCGAGCAGGTCTACACCAAACGACATCTGGTGCCATTTGGCGAATTTATTCCGTTTCGCCGTGTGCTGACGTTACTCGCCAACCTGATTACCATACCGATGTCCGATTTGTCAGCCGGTCGCGGACCGGTAAAACCGATTGAAATCGACGGGATAAACTATGGCATGTCGATCTGTTACGAGGACGCTTTCGGCGCTGAGATGCGTGCCCAGTTGCCGCTTGCCAATGTACTGGTGAACGTCAGCAACGATGCCTGGTTTGGCGATTCGATGGCACCGCATCAGCACCTGGAAATGGCAGCCATGCGCTCTTTGGAGTTTGGGCGCCCGATGCTGCGCGCCACCAATACGGGAATTACGGCGCATATTTCAGCGCGTGGAGAAATTCTCTCCCGTGCGGCGCAGTTTCAGCAGGCGGCAATCGATGTCGAGGTAGTGCCGCGCAGCGGTTCGACCCCGTATGTGCGCATGGGTGACTGGCTCGCCGTGGGCGGCGCGCTACTGATGCTGTTGTTGTTTTTCGCGATTGATCAATGGTCCGGGCGCGAGAGGGTGAGTGACTATGTCGGCAAAGACTCCACTGTATGACTGTCATCTGGCGGCGAATGGCAAAATCGTCGATTTTTCCGGCTGGCAGCTACCGATCCACTATGGCTCGCTGATCGACGAGCACCACGCCGTTCGGCAACGCGCAGGCGTGTTCGACGTCTCGCACATGACCATCGTCGATCTCGCAGGGCCCGATGCCGCCGACTTTCTCAGTCGCCTGCTGGCCAACAATCCCGCCTCACTCGAATCTGCCGGCGATGCACTCTACAGTTGCATGTTGAATCACCACGGCGGTGTGATTGACGATCTGATCGCCTACTGGATGGGCGTGGACCACTACCGCCTGATCGTCAATGCGGCCACACGCGAAAAGGATCTGCAGTGGATAAGTGAGCAATTGGCAGGCAGCAAAGTCGAGCTCACCGAACGTCGCGAGCTGGCGATGCTGGCAGTGCAGGGGCCCGAGGCGACACCGATCAGCCTGTCGCAAATGCCCGCCGAAGTCGCGGCAAGTGCTGCGAGTCTAAAAAAATTTCAGGCTTGTCAGGTCGGCGACTGGTTTGTTGCGCGCACAGGCTACACCGGGGAAGATGGGTTCGAGATCGCACTGGGTGGGGACGATGCCACCCGACTGTGGGGCGAGCTGCTCGCCGCCGGTGTGGTGGCCTGTGGACTTGGCGCGCGCGATACCCTGCGGCTGGAAGCGGGAATGAACCTTTATGGTCACGATATGGACGAAACACAAACACCGCTGACGTCGGGACTTGGCTGGACGGTCGCCTGGGAGCCGCACCAACGACCGTTTATCGGGCGCGAAGCACTGCAGGCGCAACGTGACAACGTTCCCGAGCAACTGGTCGGGCTGATGCTTGACGGCAAGGGGGTGCTGCGTGAAGGACAAACGCTGTTCGTTGGCGATCGCGCCGTGGGCACTGTTACCAGCGGTACGTTTTCGCCAACGCTACAACAATCTATTGCGTTCGCTCGTATAGGCGCCGATTGCGATAACAGCAGTGCGCTTGAGGTACAGATCCGAACGCGGCGCGTGCCGGTGATCCGGACCGCACGGGTGTTTGTCCGAGACGGCAAAGCGGTCGCAGCGACCAGTTGATGCAGTAGGTCGATGGGGCGCTTTGTCGCATAACTTGAGGGAGTGAACTCACGTGAATGTTCCAACAGAATTGAGATACACGATATCGCATGAATGGGTGCGCATGAATGACGATGGCACGATCACCGTCGGCATCACCGATCACGCCCAGGAACAACTGGGCGATCTGGTTTTTGTTGAAACTCCAGAGATCGATGCCGACGTCGAGGCCGAGGCGGCAATTGCGGTAGTCGAATCCGTCAAGGCGGCATCCGATATCTACGCGCCCATCAATGGCAAGATCATCGACAGCAATGCAGCATTGGGTGATGAGCCGGAACTGGTTAATACCGCCCCCTACGAAGCCGGCTGGCTGTTCAGTATGCAACCTGCCGACGGCAAGGAGTTCGAGCAGCTGCTCGACGCCGAATCCTACCAGGCAGTTGTCAGCGCTGCGGAGTAACTCACGCTTGAGCTAGCAATCACGATTGGAGGAAAAGGTGTCGGAGCTAAAATTCAGAGATCGCCACATTGGCCCGGGTCGCGACGACGTTGAGCGAATGTTGGATCAGATCGGGGCATCGTCTCTCGATGACCTGATCGAGCGCGTGGTGCCGGCCGCGATATTGGATCGATCCGCGCTGGAATTGCCCGCCGCTGTTAGTGAACGCGAGGCGCTGGAGCAGTTGCGAGAACTGGGTTCACGCAATCGGGTGGTCAAGTCGTTGATCGGCCAGGGGTACTATGGCACCTTTACGCCGCCAGTCATTCAACGCAACGTGCTCGAAAACCCAGCCTGGTACACCGCCTACACACCGTATCAACCCGAGATTTCTCAGGGTCGGCTGGAAGTGTTGTTCAATTTTCAGACGATGGTGTCCGAGTTGACTGGACTGCCCATCGCCAACGCGTCGATGCTTGATGAAGCCACCGCGGCTGCCGAGGCGGTATCGCTGTGTCATCGCGCCTTGCGCGCCAAGCGCCAGCGTCTGCTGATCTCCAGTCACTGCCACGCGCAGACGATTGACGTCATCCGCACGCGTGCCGAGCCACTGGCGATAGAGGTTTGCCTCGTCGATGAAGACGACGAGGTCGATATCGACGCGAGCGTGTTCGCGTTACTGTTGCAGTGTCCCGATACGCTTGGCGTGGTGCGCGATCATCAGGCCCTGATCGATCAGGCGCACGAGAACGGTGCAATGGTCATTCTCGCCACCGATCTGCTTGCCCTCACATTGCTGAAGTCACCTGCGGAACTGGGGGCTGATGTTGCGGTTGGCAGCGCGCAGCGCTTTGGTGTGCCGATGGGCTTTGGTGGTCCGCATGCGGCTTATTTTGCCTGCGCCGAGAAACACAAACGCAGCATCCCGGGGCGTCTGGTTGGCCTGTCTGTCGACAGCCATGGCAACCCGGCTTATCGACTGGCGCTGCAGACGCGTGAACAGCATATCCGCCGCGAGAAGGCGACGTCCAATATCTGCACCGCACAGGCGCTATTGGCAATAATCGCCACGTTTTACGCAAGCTATCACGGTCCGGTCGGCTTGCGCGCCATCGCGTTGCGGGTGCGCACGATGACGCATCAGTTGTCGCAGTCACTGCAGGCGGCTGGTTTTAAAGTCGGTGCGGGAGAGACATTCGACACGCTGGTCGTCCAGGTACCAGGTGAGGCGCAACACTATCTTGCTCTGGCATTGGAGGCGGGTTTCAATTTGCGGCCGATTGATTCAGACAGACTGGCATTGTCACTCGATGAGACCTGCGACCCGGCGCATCTGCAGGTGCTTGCCGGCGTGTTTGGCGCGAGCTGTGAATCCGATGTCGAATCGTCCACTCCCGACTATTCAGCGGCGTTGCAGCGCGGCACGGGTTTTCTGTCGCAGGCGGCGTTTAACCAATACCACAGCGAGACCGAGATGATGCGCTACATGCAGGCGTTGTCGGATCGCGATATCGCATTAAACAGTGCGATGATTCCGCTGGGTTCCTGCACCATGAAACTGAATGCGGCAGCCGAGATGGCGGCGGTCACCTGGCCCGAATTTGCCGATATTCATCCGTTTGCACCGGCCGATCAAACTCGCGGCTACGCCAGCCTGATCGAAGACGTGGAGGCCTGGCTGTGTGCCTGCACCGGCTATGATGCGGTATCACTGCAGCCCAATGCCGGAAGCCAGGGCGAGTACGCCGGGTTGCTGGCTATCGCGCGTTACCATCAGAGCAGGGGCGAGGCGCAGCGCAACATTTGTTTGATCCCGCAATCGGCGCACGGCACCAACCCGGCCAGTGCGCAGATGTGCGGTATGCAGGTGGTGGTCGTTGCCTGTGATGATAACGGCAATGTCGATCTGACAGATTTGGCTGAAAAAATTGCCACCTGCGAAGACCGGCTGGCCGCCATCATGATCACCTATCCGTCAACCCACGGCGTGTTCGAGGTGGAGGTGCAACGCGTTTGCGATAGGGTTCACGAAGCAGGTGGTCAGGTATATATTGATGGTGCCAACCTCAATGCCATGGTCGGTCTGGCGCGGCCCGGCAAATTCGGTGGCGATGTCTCACACCTGAACCTGCACAAGACGTTCTGTATTCCACATGGCGGTGGCGGCCCCGGCGTCGGACCGATCGGTGTTGGTGCTCATCTGGCCCCTTTTTTACCGGGTCACCGACACAATGGCAGCGAACAGGGCGTAGTCAGCGCCGCACCCTGGGGCAGTGCCCTGATTCTTACTATCACCTGGATGTATATCCGCATGATGGGGCCGGATGGATTGCGAGCCGCTACAGAGCACGCAATACTCGGCGCGAATTATCTGGCTAGCCGCCTCGCAAATGACTATCGCATCTTGTATACGGGCGAAAACGGTTGTGTGGCACACGAGTGTATTCTGGATACCCGCACCCTGAAAGACGAGGCCGGGGTTACTGTCGAAGACATCGCCAAGCGGTTGATCGACTACGGATTTCACGCACCGACCATGTCGTTTCCGGTCGCCGGTACTCTGATGATCGAGCCCACCGAGTCAGAACCGTTGCGCGAACTGGATCGTTTTTGTGACGCCATGGCGGGGATTTATCGGGAGTTTGAAGAGATTGTCGCCGAGCGCGTACCCACCGATGACAACCCGCTGCGCAACGCGCCGCACACGGCCCGTGCGGTGATTGGCGATGACTGGCAACATCCATACTCTCGCGAACAGGCAGCGTTTCCTGCAGCGATTAGCGCTGACCGCAACAAGTACTGGTCGCCGGTTGGTCGGGTCGACAACGTACATGGTGACAAGCATCTCGTCTGTACTTGTCCGCCGATGGAGGCCTATCTGCAGGTGGCCACCGAGCTGGAATGAAGCCATGATGGTCCACAAGGATGCCGTTTCCCTGCGCGCATTGGCCCCTATGCTTTGTACCGAAGATCTTAAGGCCACCGTTGATTTTTATACGCGTGTGCTCGGCTTTCGGTGTGAATCGCTCGATCGCGAATTGGGCTGGGCATCGATCTGGCGCGACCAGGTGAATATCATGTTCTCTAGTCCAAACGCGCATGAACCCTGGCAGGGCCCGTCGTTTACCGGATCACTCTATCTGTACACCGATGACGTCGACAAACAATGGGGCCAGATTCAAGATAGCGTTGAGATCTGCTACCCGCTGCAAAGTTTTGACTACGGCATGCGTGAATTCGGTTTCTATGATAACAATCGCTATCTGCTGAAATTTGGACAGTCGATAGTCAGTCAGCCTTCATAAGGGTTACCAGATGAAACTCTATAATTCAGTCGGTCCCAATCCGCATATGGTCAGAATGTTCATGGCTGAAAAGGGCATTGAACTGGACATGCAGGACGTCGATATTCGCGGTGGTGAGAACCGTCGCGAACCGTACCTCAGCACCGTGAATTCACGTGGCCAGTGTCCGGTGCTGGCACTCGATGACGGCAGTCACATTGCCGAAATCAGCGTCATTTGCGAGTATCTGGAGGAGAAGTTTCCGCAATCGCCAATGATCGGGGCCAGCACCGAGCGCCGTGCGCAGACTCGCATGTGGTTGCGACGCATCGATCTATCGATTTGCGAGCCACTGGCCAATGGCTTTCGTGCCAGTGAAGGCTACAAAATGTTTAAGGATCGGTTTCGTGTGCTGCCGGAGGCCGCCGATGGCCTTAAAGCTATCGCCCAGGACAATTTGCGCTGGCTGGATGGCGAC
>CAZYDV010000241.1:0-9613 GCA_964646405.1 uncultured Granulosicoccaceae bacterium
CAAACAGCGGGATCTCCAGCGCGTTGAACACCAGCTTGTTGAGCTGCGGGCCAAATATCGCCGACAGCAATCCCCCTGCCATCACATAGGAGATTGCCTTGGGCCGAAACCCTTCAGAGGCTGAATCGGCCGCGGCAAATCGATAAAAGCCCTGCGCCGACATGTAAATGCCAGTGAAATAGGAACCCAGCAATAAAAACGCAAACGAATCGATAAAAAGCCCATAGGCGGCGGTGGCCGCACCGATCGCACCGCCGATCGCACCTACGAAAAATCCGAATCGGCGCCCTTTGTGTTGCATCAGCGGCGACAGCCACGGTGCGGTTGTCATCGATCCGAATACGATCATCGAAATCGGCAGCGTCGCGAAACACGGATTGCTCGACAACATGCTGCCGGCCAGACCGGCCACCACAAACAGCATCGGCATCTGTGCGCCCAGAATAGCCTGGGCTGCGACCAGCACGGCCACATTGCGGCGGGTGCGGGAGTCGTCGAACTGGGTCATTGTGTGTTACCCCGGCGTGTGGCAGGCAAAGTGGTGAGACATCAGGTGACAAGCCACAGGTTTCGACGCAGCCTGAATCGGGCTGGTCGCGGAGTTGGGGGCTGGCAGACAGATGGATATTGCCATAAACCCGCTAGCCGGGATAGCGGTCAACGGCAGTGGATCAGGCGCTGCCATCGAGTGGCAATCGAGGCGAATTGCGACAACAAGTGTTGTAGAAAATGTACAAAGTGTTTCTAAAGCATTGCACAATGGAAAGATGATTGTTAACCTTTGCTGACACTGGGGTAGCGGCTCACGGGGAGTCTCAACGATGCGAAAGGTCATTCGGGCGCTGGCCGTCGCCCTGCTGGCAGGGCCCTTGTTTCCTGTGTGGGCGCAGGATGGCGCAGTCGAGAACGCGACCATCCAGTTCGCGTCTCCCACCGACGACGATGACAACTACATTAGTGATCGTCTGAGCTTCTCCGTCGGAATCTGGGTCACGCGGATCGATCTCTCGGTCCAGACCGAACCGCTTGATCAAACCTGCGCGCCGGCCGGTACGCAGTTGCGCGGGATCGGCGTGCGCAACGTCAAGCTCGACGGCGAGGCCGAAGCGGTTCGAACCACTTTGTTTCTGGTTGAGAAGATTGGCAAGAATCTCAACCCGGTTGGCCACATTAAAAATCTGTTTACTGACGTTGAGGCTATTCCCTGCGGGGAGGGAAGCGGTGCGCCACCTCTCGAAGCCGGACAGGTCGTATTGCTGCGACAAGATCGCATCGAATCACTAAACCCGGTTCGCAAAGGGCTGACTTACGGTGCGTTGATGGTGCCCTATAAATACCATCGCGGAGGGGAGAAAGGTTTTTCCAGTGCCGCGTCGTTGGGCGGCTATCTTGGCTATCGCATTGATCGCACCGGCTTCACCGGGTTCGAGACCAACTTCATTGGATTCTTTGGCGGTGCTAATGTCGCTGTGCCGGAGACAACAGGTGGCACCACCAGCCTCAGTAATCGTACCGGCGTGAGTTACGGCGTTGGTATCCTTGCAACGGTTAAAGATGAGTTTCAGATTGGTCTTGTGGTTGGGCGCGATCGTATAGATGATGCGGCGAATTATGTTCGCAATGGTCGCACCTGGGTGGCGCTGTCGTTGGGGTATGAGTATTCGAATTAGGTTTTCTGCTGCGCTGGCTTGTTTTTTGTTCGGCCCTCGCGTCGAGTGTTACTTTGAAAAACGGTCTTTCGACCTACTTTTGAGACCAAAAGTAGCAAAAGTCTTTTACCTGCCTCGGATATGGCTGTCGCCACTTTGTAAAGGTTCACCGCCTGCGGGGCCGCGCTGAGGGCGCGTCCTTGCGCCCGCAGCGCTATGTGCGACGTCCTGTCGCACATACCCCTTGTCGATTAACCTTTCCAAAGCCCTCGGGATGGCGGGGAACTGAAACATGGCTCGTGCTGACACACGTTGCAATTTCTCTCGGCAAGTCCAGGTAGGCGTAGGGCAAATCGAAGCAAAGATCCGATAAAACTAGCCCGCCGCTTCAAACCACGCTTTGATTCGGCTCTGCAGTATTTCCCACACTGCCGGCGCGCCGCGAGTCACCTTTACGCCCACTCTCGTCTCAAGCTGCTCTGGTGTTACGTTGAAGTCCGGCCAGCTGCCGCCGTCGTTTTCCAGGTTGGCGATGACGGGTTGCACTCGATCGATTGATTTAGCGAAAATCGCATCATCGGATTTAGCGGCTTCGAATTCGTCCCATAGTTCGCGGAATGTGTCTGCCTGATCATCCGGTAGTAAACCAAATATACGATCCGCGGCAGCTTGCTCAATCGCCAGTTGTGCGGCTTGATCATAATCGGCGTGTATCGGGACATCGCCGGCGTCAATTTCTACCAGGTCGTGAATCAGCAGCATCTTGATCACTCGCGATACATCAATGGGGCGATTTGCGTGCTCGGCCAGTGTCATGGCATACAAGGCGATGTGCCACGAGTGTTCGCCGGAGTTCTCGCGCCGCGATCCATCGCAAAGCTGTGTGGCACGTAGAGTTGATTTCAGTTTGTCGGCCTCGGTGAGAAAGGCCAGTTGTTGTTCCAGTCGATTAGGTTTTGTCATTCGCGGATGATACCAAACCCTTTAGGGCAGCAATGTAAGCTGATACTTGCGGCTCCCGGGCGGCTCCGATCAGCCGAAATCGGCATTTCTGTGTCGACGCACTCATAATGGGTTATCGCCTGTTTGGCATAGCCTTTGCCCGGTTGCTATTCTCTCTAATCTCCGGTACTTTGAAATACAAAGTAATTGGCGTACGCTATATGGATCTGAACAAAGCACTATCCGAAATCGGCGATATCCGCAACCAGATTGCGGGCCAGACGCTGTTTCAGGGGTTTGGGCCGGTGGTGGTGGTGGCGACGGGACTGGTGGCGGTCGTGGTAGGGCTGCTGCAGACGCTCTTGCCGGATCCGTTCGCGGCAAGTCGGGCGGGTTTTCTGCAGGTCTGGATTGTAGCGGCTGTACTGGCGGCGCTACTGGTGGCCGGGCACATGCTGACTCGCGTGCAGCGATTGCACGGCAGTCAGGGCGGTGCCATGCTGAACCGGATTTTCGAGCAGCTGATGCCGTCGTTTTTTGTGGTGTCGGTAATCACATTTGCCGTCTTTCGCTTTGCGGCTGAATTTCTCAATGCGTTGCCGGGGTTGTGGCTGCTGCTGGCGGCGCTTGCGGTATTTACCATGACGGTCTCGCTGGGCCAGTTGGTGCGCTGGGTGGCTATCTGGTATTTCGTCAGTGGCACCGTCGTTTTGATGGTCGGCTTACAACAGGCTACTGCTGTGATGTCGCCGTGGCTAATCGCAGTCCCGTTTGCGGTGGGCCAGTTTGCGATGGCAGCCGTACTCAAATTTGAACACCGTTCCTTGTAGGGCTCTATTGATGACTAAAAAAAATGACGCGCCGTTTGCCTACGAGGGGCTTGACCGGGTTTTGCACGAGCGGGCGCGGCTTTCCATCATGACTTCACTGATGACGCAGCGAAAGGGGCTGTTGTTCGCGGAGCTTAAAAGCCAGTGTGATCTGTCTGATGGCAATCTCAGTCGCCACCTGCAGGTTTTGGAAGACCATGGCTATGTCGCAGTAAAAAAAGATTTTGTTGGCCGCCGGCCGCAGACCACCTGCAAACTGACGGCGAGCGGGACCAAGGCTTTTACCCGCTATCTGGACGTGCTGGAGCAAGTGGTGCGTGACGCCGGTCAACTGGATGGGGTGAAAGGCAAGGCGGCGAAGACATAACGGGTGTGCCTTGGCCTGCGGTAGCGGGAAGGCCTGCAATCTGCACGTTTGGATTGACTACTGACTACTGATGACGGATCTTTGGTCTGTCATTTTTTTTGGATTAAAGCTTTACTATGCAAAGTACTGTGTGTAAGAGATTAATAATCGCGGTCGGCCGGGCTGTGATCCGCTTTTATGCCGGGATGTGGGGATGAATACCCGTGCCGCCAGTCAGTGGTCGCCTGCAGTCTTTTCAGGTGGTCAATCTGGGGGCGTTGCCACGGGCGTTTGTTTGAGTGCCGTTGCGATTGCCACGCTCGTGCTCTATTGGCCACTGGTGCAATGGACCTCGAACAAGTTTGCCGCATCCGGCTGGCATTGGCACTGGATTCTGGCGGGTGTCACGCTGCTGTTCGCTTGCCCACGGCGCATCGGTGCGATCAGGCCAACGGGCAATTCGATAGCAACGACGATGTTTGTATTATGCGTTGCCGCGCAAGTGGCCAATCTATTAACCCTGCAGGTAAACCTGTTGTCGGCTGTGCTGTTGATTCTCACAACCCACGCGCTGATCGGCCATCTGATCAGTCCATCGCGCTGGCGCGTGATGATGTGGCCGCTTGTGCTCGGTACTGCGCTATTGCCGCTCGATTTCTATCTTGAGCCTTATCTGGGTTATCCGATGCGGCTGTTTTCGGCTAGTTTCGCCAACCAATTGTTGCAGCACATTGCTATAGAGTCGCTGACCGAGCAATCGATACTGATGGTTGAGAACCGGGCCAGTGTTGTGGATCTGGATTGCAGCGGCGTGAACAGCTTGTGGGCCGCCACGATCTTTTATCTTTTGTTGACCTGGTTGACTGGTGTCGCGATCGGCTTGCGCTGGCTGGCACTTGCCGTGTTGCTGTTTGCATTGGTACTGGGCGCCAATGTGTTGCGTATTGTCGTACTCGTGATGCTCGACTTGAACGGTTTGTACGGGATGGCAGTCATTGCCCATACCGCGCTTGGCGCGGCAGGATTTACTCTCGCGATAATTATTGTATGGATGCTTGCCGGGCATCTGCCACGAAGTGCTTGCAAGGCCGAGCCGGTAAACGACAAGCCGTTGTCAACAGGTAGTGCCATCGTGATGCTGCTGTCTGTTCTGGCTGCTGTTTCGGTCGCCAATGCCGTGAGTGGCAATAGCGATCAGCGATGGAGTGAGGCCAGTGTCGAAATCACCCTCGACGATGCTTTGCACGCCCGCGAAGTGGCGATGACGGAAACTGAAAATCGTTACTTTAATGGCAACGGGGCCGATGCGATCAAGTATCAACTGGGTGCCGAAATGGATAACAACTCGCTGGTGCTGGTCAGCAGTCGCTGGTGGAAGGCTCAGCACAAACCTGATTACTGTCTGCAGAGCCAGGGGTTGTCAATAGACGATTCTTACCTTTGGACATTAAAGCCGGTGTCGGGTGCCACGGTGCAATCGATCTATGCGATACGCGTATTGCGGCTCTCAGATGAACAGGGCAGAAAATTTACCGCGCTCTACTGGTTTCAGTCGGCTAATGCCCAGGTGGCCGATCACTCGGCACGCGTGGCAGATGCCATTCGCCATCCCAACCGGCAGTGGACGATGGCGTCGCTGTTGCTAAGCGGCGAGGTCGGTGCTGCCGATGTCGAATGGCGTGTCAGTTCAATTCAACAGGCCATTGCCCGAAGTTATGGAGAGAAATCGTGAAAGAAGTGAGTTACGGGGAAGACCCGGCTGTTCAATTAACGGCCACCGGAATGTTTGCGGGTGCACGCTTCACCGGTACTGTCGCGGTGTGTTTCTGGATTTTTAATGTGCTTTACGCGGTTGCCGTCACTTTGGCGGGCGGGCCGCTATTGTTCAGCTCGTTGTGGGATGCGGTACGGGTTGGCAACGCCCCGTCGCATCACCTGGGGGTGGTGGCGCTTGCGATGTTGGTGCCGATTGTCTGCACAGGGTTGGTTTTTCTGTATCGGCTTCATCAGGATTCTGTCCGGCTTGGGCAGTTTCTGGTGGGGGTTGAGTTGCCAATCGCGACCGTACTGGTGACCCGTTCGCTTTGGGCGCACGAATGGTCGGTGGGATCATTGTCGCTATATGCGTTGATGTTGGGTGTGGCGCTGTGTCAGGGGTGGTTGTTGATTAGCCACAAAATTGCAGATCTGCCGGTGTACAAACCCAACAGTGTGCCAGTGAGTACGGCGTCGGCGTTGGTGGCGGTGGGTGGTGTTTATCTTAGTTTGCTGATGCTGGTGTTCAGCGCGCCCTTAACGGTTGGCCTGGTTGTTGTTGGTGCCTACCTGATAGGCGGCGGATTTATGTCGATCGCGGATTTTTCGTTCTCGGTGCTGGCGATTGGATTTGGCTTTCTTGGACTGATGATCGGTGGGTTGTTTCTGTGGCTTGCCACGTATGCGCCGTATTGTTTTGTAGCGCAGTGGGCAACCCGAATGCGGCTGCTGGATTCGGCGCTGCACAATCGGGTATCCGCGCTACTTTTTGCCGCCGTTGTTGCCTTGTTTGCGTTCATGCATGTCAACGCTCAGCCCTATCGCGCGCCGGAACTCGATGTAAGCGCTATTTCTGATGAACGCCAGAGGGCACTGTTGCAGAACGCAGAGAAAGTCCGCATGGGTTTGACGGATACCTATCTGGCGAATATCCGTTATCTGCCGGCGAACTTCGGTTTCAGATCCAGCCACCCGTTAATGGAGCTGCGTCACGATCTGCTCAAAGCCATGCTGCCGACGTTTTTCTATCAGGGTAACGTGCGAGTGGATCAGCGCAAAGCCGATGCCGACTACGAGGCTTTCTTCGATACCCCCATTCAACGCGCCGAACGCTCTGCCATCGTTGAGGCAATCAAGAGTCATTGGACGCCCAATCTTCAGCCATTTGCGGGATTGCTGGATATCGGGCAGCGCACCGTACACGTGGAGTCGCAAGCCGTATCGATTGAAGTCACGCAGAGTGTGGCACAAATCACCGTACAGGAAGTGTTGCGCAATCGCACGCCTCAGCAGCTCGAAACGCTGCAGTACTTCACCCTGCCGCAGGATTCTGTCATCACCGGTTTGTGGCTCAGTGACACAACGACAAAGCCCCGACTGTATGCGTTTCAGGTCGCCCCTCGCGGCGCGGCGCAGCAGGTCTATCGCGAACAGGTACAGCGGCGCATCGACCCGGCGTTGCTGGAGCAGGTGGGACCGCGGCACTATCGCTTGCGAGTATTTCCGGTGCTGCCGAGTGAGCCGATGGTGGTTACGCTAAGTTATAAAACCTTGCCGAACACGAATGGGCAATGGCCGTTGCCTCAGCTGCTGGAGCAACGCAACATCTTCTGGGACACCCAGACGAATCGCACGGTCAACGGTCAGGTTTTCGAGTCGCCCGATGTAGAGGGCTGGCTGCCTGAGCAGATGACAGCGACAGGCAATGCCGCTAGCGCGGTGCTGGCTTATGCAGATGCTGGTACCCACTACTACGCGACCGATCTTGACAAGGTTGATGTGAAACCGACAAGCGCAAACCTCGCGGTGTTGATCGATGGATCGTACAGTATGTCTAATCACACCGATGCGCTTGCTGATGCGCTGGAAGATCTGCCTGATGCAGACTGGTTTTTATGTAAACACGAATGTACTGAAACGGATGCGGCGTCTCAATCCCAGTGGGTGTTCTATGGCAATACACAGCCACTGCAACAGTTGGGTGCATTCAGGTCGAAGGCTGATCTGCGTACCTACGATTCGGTGCTGATGTTATCAGATGGTGGTAGTTACGAAATTGATGTTGCCGCGCAAGTATCACTGCCCGACGTTCCGGTCTGGCTGCTAGAGCTCGGCGCTGGGTCGTACGCCTATCACGATAATCTGCTCGACACTCTGCGTAATAGTGGTGGCGGAATTATCGGCAATGTGCGTCAGGCGCTTGCGCAACCGCAACCGCAACAAGGTTCATCGGATCAGGTCGTTTCAGTTGGCAGCGAGCGTGTCTGGTTCAAGCGTGACACGCGAAGCCCCGATCAGCATAACCCGGCGTTGCGCGAAATAGTGGCAAGTGTGAGAATTCGCGCCGCCAGTCAGTCGAAACGGGAATCCTCGCTTGCGAGTCTTGATACGTTGCATGAAATTGCCTTGCAGCACGGCATCGTCAGCAATTTTTCGTCGATGATCGTACTGGTCAATAAACAGCAGCGAGATAGATTGAAAGAATTGACGGGTGCCGACGATCGCTTTGATCGAGAGCTTGAAACTGGCAAGCAGAATTTAGTGACCGCGCCTGCTGTGCCCGAACCGCATGAGTGGGTATTGCTGTTGCTGTCGCTGGGGTTGTTGTTGATCAGTGCTCATAAAAGGGGTTATACAGATAGGTTGTCGCATTTCGTTGAATGGAGGTATTCACGCCAGATATTGTGAGCAGGTGGTACTGCGATAGCAGCCGGAGGGTTCGACCATGAGCCAGGCGCGCATTGGCGCACAAATGACCATCCGCCGTAAACGCGTTGTCGCGGTCTTGCAGTATTTTCTGTACCGCGGGCTTGCCATTCCCGGCTTTTACATCCACTCGCAACTCTGGCGGTTCTGGCGTCACGTTGCAATCTAGCCAGCCGCCGTCGACCTCGGTTAGAATGGTGAGTCGCTGGCAATCGCTTGTCGGCAGTCATCCCGAGATGGTAAGCGGTCAACACCGCCTGCGCGTGAGATTTGATTTGAGTTGCAGCTCCTATTAGAGTGGAAGACGACGAAGTGCTTTGGCTATAGCCGCGCTGTGAATTGGAGTATATTTGCAATGTTAAGGAACACCCTGCTCAGCCTTGTAGTTATGCTGACCCTAGTCACCGCGGCGTTGTTCTTCATCACCCGCGATACCGAAGTAACCCACCAGGCTTTGCGCGCGACCGATCTGCCAGAACTCATCCCAACCCGGGCCTTCTATGCCGATCCCCGAGCGGCCTATGACTATATAGCCTCTCCTGATGGAGTCTATGTTGCGCATATTCAAGCTGGCATCACAGGTGAGAAACGAGTGGTACGCGAGGTGTCGAGTGGCAAGCTGATTGCGGAGTTTCCGCGGCTGACATGGCATGTCAGATGGCATCCTGAACTGCCGCGCCTGCGGTTTATCCATCAGAGCGAAGATTGGGAGGCCGACATCTTCAATCCGGATCCCTCGAACTGGGTGGGCACCAGCCCGGTTGAGCTGTCTGGTGGATGGCGGAAATATCGCATCGCCCGCACGGTGGAAGAATCGGTACTGACGTGGGGCAGGCCGAATTTGCGTAGCGTCGCCCACATGTGGCTGGTGTCGCAGGATGGGCTGCACGCCGAGAAAGTCGCTGAGGGTACCGAGAAGACATTGTTCTGGATAGTTGATGAAGACAACCGGCCGGAATTGCGTGTCGATACACTGGATCCGGGCACACGACGCGTGATGGTTAGCCGTGAATCAGGCTGGGAGCCGTTGATCGATGTTAATCAGCAGGACACGTTCATTCCGGTCGGTGCGGTAGATAGCGATGGAAAAGTACTGATGCTATCGGGACGGGGGCGGGATAAAACGGCGTTGGTGTCTTTTGATGTCCAGACAGCAGCGGAGTCGGTAGTACTCGACAACCCTGATGCAGATATCGGCAGAACCTTCTCGCTGACGCCTTCGCAAAAAGCCGACATCATTCACATGGGCGGCGCTGACATCGAGTACAAGGCATTGACCGAACAGGGCGAAACTTTTCTGAATCACCTGAGTGAATTCGAGCAGCCGGTGTCGCTGGACTCTGTGTCCCCAACGGCGTCTGGTCGATACGTGACTGCCGCGATCT
>CAZYDV010000242.1:0-9587 GCA_964646405.1 uncultured Granulosicoccaceae bacterium
GACGCTGGCCGTGGCAGCCGTGTGGGTGGGGTTTCAGGCCTGGCTGGAACTGGTATGGCGGGTCGGAAGCGACGAAAACGACACGGCTGCATTTGTCCGGTCGGTTATGGTGCTGCCGTTTGTTTTCGCGATTTGCGCACTCGTGCTGCGCTGGGTCTTTGAACAGCTGGTTACTCGGATGTGGGGCGCGGGGTTCAGCTCGATCAAAAGCAAATCGAGCGCCAATCTGATGGTTCTGGTTGTGGTGGTGCTGGCTACCTGGCTTATCGTATCGCAGCAGTGGTGGATGTCGCCAAATTTCTACACGGTGCAAGTGACGGCATTACTCGGGGGCTCGTTTACCTGTTTGATCACCTGGCGCTATCTGGTTAGCCGTGGGTCCACGAGTAGCGATCGCAAACAGGTGGAGCAATTGCTGTGGGAGGAAAGCCTGTCGTTGCCGGACGTCGTGCGCTGGGATGATGTGTATGCCAGGCTCGATCCGGTGTCAAACGGGCCAATTGTTGAATATTACACACCAGCACGATTACACACCCATGAAATTTGCAACACCGAGACAGTCGTCGGTGATCACAACAGCTATTGGTCAAACAAAACCCAGTTCGTGCAACCGCTGGTGCGGATTCTAAAGTCCCACCTGAACGGCGACAACATTGCGGCCGATACCTTTAATACGGGAAACGATCTAGATCGTTGGCGTGAATTTTTACTACGGTTCGGGCATTTGTTTCTGGTACTGATTGTGCCGTTGATGGTATTGGGTTTCGAATGGAATCCATCGGTAACGTTCGGCTGGATCACAGCCGGCGATATTGCACTCGATTTGGGTGCATCACTCAATTGTGGTTGTACTGATGTCTCTAACGCTGCCTGCGAAAACCCAGGGCTGCTGGATTACTGTTGGCGAGGCTGGTTCTGGCTACTGGTGCGCTGGTTGGCCGGGTATGGCGCTGTGATGGTATTAATCACTGGGGCGGTGTGGGCACTTGCGGCGCTGCGATGCAGGATGATGCACCGCTTGAACAGGCCGCAATAGTTAGCCCGGACTATTTACGAAATTGGCGATTTCGCGCTTGCCAATTGTTCCTGCAATGAATCTCTCTGGCTATATCAGTCAGTATTCAATGCGGTCGCGATACTCGCTGCACGACCCATTGCCTGCGCGATATTCCTGCCCCTGAATGAATAGTCCGGGCTAGCCAATGACCGAAAAACTCGATTCCATGTTGATCGGCCGTTTACGCGAATAGAATCCGGTGTCGACGGTGCGACCGATGTAGGGCAATTTAAACTGCAATGGGTCTGAGTCGTGATTATTGCCAGACTCGCAGTAGTCGATCAGTTCGGCCATCAGTATGCCGGCGATGGGTGCGTTCTTGTACTGGTTGCCACTGGTGCCGCAGGCCATATAGTAACCGGGCAGCGATGAGCGATCGTAGATCGGAATCCAGTCGGTCGAGGCGTCGTAGAGATCGACGATGCCGCGCGTTTGCTGTGGAATACCGAGAGACGGCACGCGCTGACCGTAGCGCAGCGCCTGCGTGGTCCACTGCTCGGTGAAGTCAGTGTTGTAGTCGGTGTCGTCATCGACCCACTGATGGGGATCGCATTCAGGATCCTCGCTGCCAATCAGAATGTGATTGCCATGCTCCGGCCGGCAGTACAGTGAGATATCGCTATCGGACACCATCATGCCGTCTTTTTCAAAGTCATAGCCTTCTGGTGCCGGTACGTGCACGACCTCCTGACGCAGCGCTCGCGTGCTGATGGTCATGTCGTCGAGTACACCGGCAAGCGCGTTGATTTTCGATGACGCGGGCCCCGCGACATTCACCACAATCGGTGCGTGAATTTCTTCGCCGCTGGCCAGTTTTACACCGCGGGTTTTGCCGTTTTCGGTGAGGATCTCGACGACTTCGGTGCCCAGGTGAAACTCGGCGCCATTGGCACGCGCAGCATCTGCCAGGTTTTGTGCCGACAGCGCCGGATCGGTCACGTAGCCTGCGTTTGGCCAGTAGACGCCGCCATTGACGCGACCGCCGTTAGGCTGGCCGAATTTGGGATCGTTGCGGCTGCGCGGTGGCGCGAAGCTCTCGAGGTTGTAGATTGGCATGCGCTCGGTGATCGTCTCGGCCGACCAGTCTTCGTGCGGGCAGTTGAGCTCGGTACTGTATTGCATGTGTTTGACGAGATTGCCGTTGTCCGGTGATTTCATGACCAGACAGCCGGTCTCAACCAGTCGCGACAACGGTGCGTCTGCAGAGGCGCCGAGATAGTCGCGCCAGTCGCGCCAGTAGTGATAGCCCTCCCACGCGAAGGCGGTGCCATCAAAAGTGGAGTAGTGCATGCGGATGCAGGCGCAGGAGCCTGCCGTCGAGCCGTGGCCGGCCTGCGTATTGCGATCGACGGTCAGAGTTTTCTTGCCGCGTTTGGCCATCTCGTAGGCGATCGCAGCGCCGATGACTCCGGCGCCGATAATGATTGCGTCAGCGGTTTTGCTCATGAGCGCGTCCTGACTGGAAAAGAGGTTTTTATGATCGGGAGGCGTAGTAGGCTTTGACGATGTCGTGCTGCTCGACGCGTGCCATGTGGTCGGCCAGCGCCGGCACCAGGTTGGACGCAAAATCCGCCGGGATATGATCCATGTTGCCCGATGACAGGCTCTTCATTTGCACGAACATTTTTAAATCGGCGATGGTCAGGCGCTTATCGGCGAAGTACTCGCCGCCGCCGCGCGTGAGCAGTTCATTCAGGCCGTTCAGGAAAACCGTCATGCGACCGTTCATCAGCGCCTCGCGCGCCTCTTTCAGCGCGTCTCCCTCTAAACCGAACGTCTGCACCACGTAGTGGCTGATGTCTTCCAGGGCGCCGACGACTTCATCGCAATACAGTGCCTGCAATGGGTCTTCCGGATACAGTCCTGCCATCTTGCCGACATATCGGCCCAGGGCGTTCGACTGACAGTACGACTGGCCGTCAATCTCAAGCGTTGGCACTGCGGTAAAGCGCAGAGACTGTCGATTGGCGCCGAACTCCGGAAAACTCCAGCGGACATCCTCGAACTCGATTCCGGCTGCATGCAGCGCGATGCGAATCGGCTCACCACGACCGCCGTCGAAATCGAAATAGGTCAGTTTGTAACTGAGCATGGTAGTCGTCCAAGGGTGGTTGTTTACCGGCTAGCCGGGTGCGCCTTAGCCTGTTCCAGCGAAGGCGCGGTGTGTTTGAAACGGAAGATACCACAGTGATGGTCGGATCAGATGAACGTTTGCTGTATTGGAAAGCACCGCGGGCGTTCCGGATTCGGTGGGAGGTTCAACCGTGCCGCGCAAACATGCCGTGAACAAACCGGGCCGGCCAGCCGTGTTCAGGGATGGGGGTCTGCTTCCACCAGGCGTTGGATGGCCGGCCGCAATTGTTGAGCGAATCGGCCGTGCGGAATATAGCGCAGTGGGTATACTGAGCAATTGCCGCTGCAAGCCGAACTTCGAATTCCGCCACAGGAGGTTATCCGCCAATGATTGCCCTTCACGGATTGGGTCCCAGATTTGGCCTGCCCGACGCGAGCCCGTTTGTATTGCAAAGTGATGCGTTCCGGCGCAATTGACGCTTGCGCCGATTGATTCACCGATCAACGGGATCGCAAGTTAGTATCCTGAATCATTAGCCTGCAGCGAACATTTTCGCGACGCTTGCTATCACGCTCAATAACCATTCGTCGAACAGGTATTTGTAGAGATTACAGACAGCCCTGTATCGTTGTTGTTTGAGGTTCGGATTTATTGGTACGAGTCGAACAACGCATTTGCCTGACGGGAGCCCTATGACACAAGACAAACTGCAGCGGCTGCACGAACTGGCAGCCAGGACTGATCTGAACGATAAGAAACTGCAGGCGTTTCTGGATGGCGGCGGCGCACATGGTGGTGACAAGCGCGAGCACGTCGCACCCTATGCGGGCATCAGTAGCTTTCTGCGCGCGCCGCTACGCGATCATTTCGACGGGCTCGATCTGGCGTTGATTGGGGTACCGTTTGATCTGGCGGTGACCAACCGGCCGGGCACGCGTTTCGGACCACAACAGGTGCGCGAGATGTCGGTGCTGGCGGCCGGGCCGAAGCACCATGTCAGTGGCACGATACCAGCGGCGCTGATCCAGTATGCCGATTGTGGCGATGTACCGATCGCCAGCACTTATCATCTGGATCAGGCAACGCAACAAATCGAGGATTACTTTCACACCGTTATCGATGCCGGCGTCGTGCCATTGTCAGTCGGTGGCGATCACTCGATCAGCTATCCCATTCTCAAAGCCATCGGGCGTGCCGGTCCTGTCGGGATGATACACATCGATGCGCATGCCGATACCGGTGGTCCGTTTAACGGCTCTCGATTCCACCATGGTGGCCCCTTTCGTAATGCCGCGCTGGCCGGTGTGCTCGATCCCGAGCGCACGGTGCAGATTGGTATTCGGGGCAGGGCAGAGCCGCACTGGGATTTCTCCTACGACAGCGGTATGCGGGTCATCCACATTGAAGAGTTTCACGAGATGGGTGTACAGGCCGTCATTGACGAGGCGCGGCAAATCGCAGGCGATCTGCCGGTCTATCTATCGTTTGACGTCGACAGCATTGACCCCGCCTTCACGCCGGGTACCGGCACCCCCGAGGTGGGTGGTTTGTTGCCACGCGAAGTTCAGGCATTGATCCGCGGGCTGGATGGATTGCATTTCGTTGGCGGTGATGTCGTCGAGGTATCGCCGCCGCACGATCAAACCGGCAATACCGCACTGGTCGCCGCGACCATGTTGTGGGAGATCCTTTGTGTGATGGCTGAATCGCTGGCTGCGCGATCTGGATAAAATAGATGGAGCAGGTTTTTGTAAGAAATAAAGCGGTTGTGACACACGGTGCCAATCCGTTGGTAGTCAACAGCAAACTTCGCTACTGCTGCACGCCCAGTCGGGTAATACCGCAACCGGTGCGAATCCACCACCGGGTGTACGAAAATTGGTGGTCTGGCCCTGGTACATTCTTGCCACCAGTGCGATCGTCTGTCCGTTGTAGGCGTAGGATCGGATGTCGAATTTCAGTGCAACTGCGTCTTTGTCACCGCGTTTGCGACGACTGGTTGGCGTGACCTGCTGTTGTGCAACATAATCACCAGCCGTAATCTCATTCCAGACTCGCCGAGTTATCTTGCTGCCGCGATACACGGCGCGACTGGCGTAGCCGCTCGCGGGTTTGAAGTAGTAGCGCTTACGATGTTGCCAGAAATAGTCGGCATTGGCACTGTCGAGCACGATGGTGTCGGGCACAGCAGCCAGTGCTTTGATCGACGGCTCATCCAGTCCGAATCGGCCAAGGGCGTGTCGATCGGCAAACAGTGCCAGATTGCGTTTGTCTGCCAGCAGACGATGATGCCTGGGCGAGGGTGACAGCACCACAGAATCATCCAGCCAGGCCTGTCTTATGGCCGGATGGCTAAGCAGTTCGAAATCGGTCAGGCGATTGTAGATGAAATCGACCGGCCGGGTTCCGTACAGCAGCGTGCCGTCGCGATAGTGAAGTTCTGCGGCGTCGATGATCGAAACCGCCATCGATTGACGTTCTAAAAGATCCTGAGCCAGCGTCATATCGTTGAACAGGAATTGGTTGGCAGGATTTTCGTCCACAATCGCAAGATGGGCTGGAGAGGATGTCGATCGGCCAGCCTTGTGCCATTCGCAGCGCACCATGCTCCGCAGCCTGTTCGCAATTTCGCCGGCGTTGCCGAACGGGTGAGACAGACATAAGTCCTTGTTTGGCGCCAGATCCAGATTGTGTGATGCGATCATATTTTGCGCGATGAATGCGCCGCCGGCGTTGGTGTTGACCTCGATCAGGCGTGGACCCGTCGGCGATAGATGAAAATCAAAACCGCTCACGATACCGATTGTGTTGTCCCGGGGAATTTGTTTGCTTTCAACGGCACGGCTGCTCGTCCGGTCACGGCTTTCACAGTGTGCACGGTAGCCGGGCAGGCTGGACAGTCGGTCGATGGCCTGAATGATTGCCGTTATGCGTGCCTGGTCGTTTTGTGAGATGAACACCGGCGTATTGGCAAATAGGCCCGCGCCTGATGCCTCTGTGGAGCTTTCGGTGCACCGGGCATGCGGTAGTTGCAACGGTACGCAGTCGCAGGTTTGATTGATTCTCGAAATAGCCTCAAAGCGATCGGACGAAACCAGATTCATAGTTTGCTCGCTGTAGATTCGATAGTCGATTCAATATCGCGGCACAACGCGGTGCACTGCGAATGAGAGCCGGCACAGCAATCTTTGAGCAGTGCGCTCAGCAGGCCGCCAATGTTGTGATAGTCGGCGCGGTAGATGACTGACTTGCCCTGCCGCTGCGAGGTGACAAGGCCTGCGTGAGCCAGAACCTGCAACTGCGCCGATGCGGTCGTTATTCCCACCTTCGCCAGTGTCGCAAGCGCCCCGCAACTGTGACCCTGTAAGCCTGCGCGTATGAGCTTTCGGAACAGTTTGAGCCGTCCCTCGTGTGCCAGAGCGGCCAGTGCTGCGATCATCTGTGATTCTTTCATTCTATGGATATATGGAATGAACCAAGTGCTTGCAAGAGGAGCCCCTGTTTTTAGTGGGTACGCCTGAGTGTATGCGCGCGTCTGATCCAAGGCGCGAGGGGATTGCGGCGTCGGGGTGGCTTGCAAATGCCATGGCTGCCACTCGATCCGCGACCGGACAGTTCATGGAGCGGCAAGCGAGCCATCGCCAGTTTGGTGAATAGTCCGGGCCAGGGTGTATGATTCAGCTCATGGATAAAGTTGAAATACTGGGGCGCCACACTTCCTACAACGTACAGAAAGTGCTGTGGCTGGCTGATGAGCTTGCGCTTGATTACACCCATACCGAGGTGGGTGGGCGATTTGGTGGCACCGAGTCGGCGGACTTTCTGTCACTCAATCCGCTGGGCAAGGTACCCGTATTGTGTCACGGTGATAAAGTCATTCGCGAATCCAACACCATCGTTCGATACCTGGCGGATATTTTCTCAGATGGTGTCTGGATTTCCCCTCGCGCCTATCAGCGTAGCCTGGCCGAACAGTGGATGGACTGGTCGATTGAAAAACTCGAACCGGCGTTTGTCGCCGTGTTCTGGGGTTATTACCGCACGCCACCTGAACAGCGTGATGATGCGGCCATCAGATCCGGCGTCGCCGATGTGCAGGCCGGTCTGGTTGTGCTGAGCGCGGCACTTGACGACCAATCATTCCTGCTGGGCAAACAATCCAGTGTTGCCGATATTGCGACCGGGGTGTTTTTGCATCGGCTGATCGATATCGACCTGCCGGTTTCAGTGCCGCAGAATGTCATGGACTGGTATCAGCGATTATCGGCGATGACGGGCTATCGGCGCTGGGTGATGAGCGACTACAGCGAGCTGCGCGGGCGCGCTGCCTACTGATTGCCATCGTTATTCAACGCGCCAGGGCGAGTCACACCGGCCAGTCAAGCGTGCGCGAGAAATTTCGGATATCTTCTATTAACAGATCCGGTGCTTCCATGGCAGCGAAGTGTCCGCCATGTGGCATATCCGTCCATTGCGTGACGTTGTAGATGCGTTCGGCGTAGCTGCGCGGCGGCCAGGCCAGGAGTTCGCGCGGGAACAATGCGCAGGCGGTGGGCACTTCCACTCTTTTTCCCTCAGGAGACAAGACTCGGCCGCCCTCTTCACGCCGACCATAGTAAATCCAAGATGCAGTATTGAACGTTCGAGTGACGATGTAGACCATGATATTGGTCAGTAGCTGATCCTTGCTGTAGACACTTTCGACGTTGTTATCGCGGATGTCCGACCAGCCGTGCATCTTCTCCAGAATCCACGCCGCCACGCCAACCGGGCTGTCCATCATGGCGTAGCTCAGGGTCTGTGGTTTGGTCGCCTGTTGGGTGCGATAGCCGTCCTGCAGTGCCTGTTCTTCGTTAAATTGCTTTTCCCAGGCGATTTCCTCCGCGCCCTGCGGTTCGTCTTTGTGGCGCATGGTCAGGATATTGATGTGAATCGCTGCGCAGGCCGGATGTTCAAAGCCGAGCCAGCTCGAGATCGCGCCGCCCCAGTCGCCGCCCTGCGCGATGTAGTGTTCATAGCCGAGCACGTCGGTCATCAGGGTGTTGAAAAGGTCAGCCATTTTTCGTGGACCCCATGGACGTGGCGGACGAGCCGAGAAACCAAAACCCGGCAGCGAGGGCGCGATCACAGTGAACGCATCGTCTACCGATCCGCCGTGTTGCTCGGGGTGGGCGAGCAGATCGATAAATTCCAGAAACTCAACGATCGATCCCGGCCAGCCGTGGCTGATAATCAGCGGTCTGGGATTCGGGCCGCTGCCTTTTTCATGGATGAAGTGAAGATCAATGCCATCGACGGGCACTTTGAAATGCGAGAAGCGATTGATCTTTGCTTCCTGCGCGCGCCAGTCGAATGCTGTTGTCCAGTAGTTGCAGAATTCCTGCAGGTAGTCGAGGTTGGTGCCGTAGTCCCAGCCGCCGTCATCGGGCATCTCGTGCCAGGGATAGGCGAGCACGCGCGCGCGAATGTCTGCGAGGGTTTCATCCGGTACAGAAAGGTTAAAAGGCTGGCAGTCGTTCATATCCTCTCCGGGCCTGTAATCAATGCGTGCAATTTACTCGAAATCGGGGCAATTCGTGAGCGACAGATGGCAATTTTTCGCCGGACAGGTGATGTATAACGTCAGTGGCCAGCGCTATCTTGCAGGTCACGCAGTTGCCGGTCGACTTCGTCTGCGATGATGCGAATGCCCTGGTCGAGTTTTTTTAACGGCACAAAGGCAAACCCTAATCTAAAGCTGCGCCGATCCTGGTTCAGGAAAAATTTTTCGCCCACGTCGATGAGTACGCCCTTGTCACGCAACCGGACACTCAGACGCGTGGCGTCAAAGCCCGGTGGCCCGGTCAGCCAGAACGAGGTGCCGCCACGCGTGCGGGTCTGTTGCAAGCGGCCGAGGTGGCGGGTGATCGAATCGTTCATCACGTGCCAGCGGCGCTTGTATCGTCGTTCAATGTTGCGGATGTGAGAATCGTAGTAGCCCAGCCGAAAAAACAGCGCCACTACTTCCTGCACGATCGTCGGCGGGTGGCGCATCATCACGCCTCTAACGATCCGTGCCTGTTTGATAATGTCGCGGTGCGCGACCATGAATCCTAAGCGTATACCCGGTGAAATGGTTTTTGAAAGACTGCCGATATAGACGACGCGATCATTTTTGTCCTGTGAGCGAAGCGAGCGCGAACGCGTGTTGAAATAATTCATCTCCGCTTCGTAGTCATCTTCAATAATTAGAAAGTCGTGTTGTTGTGCCGCATCCAGCAGTTGTTCGCGACGTGGCTGTGACATCGTCACCATGGTGGGAAACTGGTGGCTTGGCGTGGTAAACACCAACTGGCAGGCGGGTGCGATGGCATCGACCACGATGCCCTGATCGTCGACCGGCACACCGATCACCTGATTGCCGGTGAGATTGAACGCGTTTCTTGCGCCAAAAAAGCCCGGATCTTCCAGTGCAAC
>CAZYDV010000243.1:0-9584 GCA_964646405.1 uncultured Granulosicoccaceae bacterium
CTGGCGTCGGCGAAAATGGTGGGGTAGGCGTAGTAGCCTTCACTCAGGGGCCCGTCCGTCGCGGGTGGACCGCCAGTAACGAGACGCGCATCGGCAATTGAAAGGCCTTCGTCGATGTAGCCGCAGACTTTATCGAACTGTTTGCGATTGATGATCGCGCCCATATCAGTCGCCTCATCCAGCGGATCGCCCATCTTCAGCGCGGCCGCACGGTCGGCGAGCTTTTCAAGAAACGGTTCGAATATATCCTCGTGCAGAAACAGTCTTGATCCCGCGGTACAGGACTGGCTCTGGCGGGTGAAGCGCATTGCGGTGACAATGCCGTCGACCACCCAGTCCTCGTGGGCATCCGGAAAAACGATTGACGGGCTTTTGCCGCCCAGCTCGAGTGATACGGGTGCGATGCGATCGGACGCGGCCCGCATGATCGATTTGCCGACGTCAGTCGAGCCGGTGAAAGACAATTTGCGGATCTGTGGATGAGCGGCGATCGCTGCACCACATTCGTGCCCCAGCCCCGTCAGCACATTCAGTACGCCGTTCGGCAGGTGCTGCGAAGCCAACTCAGCTAACAGCAGTACGCCGTAGGGCGCATCCTCGGCAGTTTTTAGAACCATGGTGTTGCCGGCACACAGCGCCGGCGCGATTTTCAGCGCGGCCAGAAGCACCGGCGCATTCCACGGAATGATCGCGCCAACCACGCCTATGGGTTCGCGCCGCGAGTAGCTGAGCATCGATTCACCCAGCGGTATCTGCTCGCCCTTGAGTTCGCTGGCCAGGCCGCCGAAAAAGCGAAAGATATCCGCTGACGCCATGGCTTCGGGGCGCGCCTGGGTGCGAATCGCGTTGCCGGTCTCGGTCGCGATAGCGACTGCAATGGCCTCGGCCTGTTGTTCCAGTGTGGCGGCGATGGCCAGCAGGATCTTGCCGCGATCCCGCGGGGCTACTCTGCGCCAGGTATCGAACGCCGTTGCCGCGGCGTCGACAGCCAGATCCACGTCTTCGCTGCGACCGCGTGGCACGGTGCCGATAATCGCCTTGCGCCCGGGGTTCTCAACCTCGATGGTCTTGCCGCACAGGGCATCGGTCCATCGACCACCGATCAGCATTTGTTGTGTTTGCATCGCTCAGATTTCATCGCTCTGGATCAATCACGGATTTTAACGCTGTTCGTCGCGTGGGCACAGCACAATGACAACAACTGTCTGCGCGTCGCACACAGGGAGCTGACGCGTGTTGCGATGGGCGAGAGTGTTGTGGCGGCCTGACGGGTGTGTGTGAATGGCGACACGGTACAATCGCCAGTGTCCCTGCATGGGATTGTGTGCAGAGGGTAGTAAAACGTTATCATCAGCACTCGCGGCAAATCCCCTGGCAATCTGCAAAAAATCTGGATTCAAACTTCAATATGCCTCACCGAAACCCGCGCTACGATGTCCTTTTTGATGAAGTACAAATCGGCCCCAAAAAAACCCGCAATCGGTTTTATCAAGTACCGCACTGCAATGGTATGGGGCATCGCTATCCGCGCGCCATGGCTGAAATGCGCGGTGTGAAAGCAGAGGGTGGCTGGGCGGTTGTCTGTACTGAAGAATGTTCCATTCACCCCACCAGTGACTTGTCACCGTTCACGTTGATGCGTCTATGGGATGATACTGATCTGCCGGTGCACGAACTGATGGTGAATAAGGTGCACGAGCACAATGCGCTGGCCGGTATACAGTTGGTGCACAATGGCTTTGAAGTTGTGAATTACGTGACTCGCCAGACCGCTCTGGCACCGTGCAGTATACCCACAGAAGCTTTTCCGCACGTGCAGGCGCGTGCGATGGATAAATCTGATATCCGAGACTTTCGCCGCTGGCATGTCGATGCAGCCTTACGGGCCAAACGTGCGGGATACGACATCATCTACGCCTATGCCGCACACGGCACCATGACACTTTTATTTCAGTTTTTGCTCAGTCGCTACAATCAGCGCAGTGATGAATATGGGGGCACAGTAGAAAATCGCGTCAGGTTGCTGCGCGAAGTGCTGATGGATCTAAAAAATGCGGTTGGCGACAGTTGCGCGATTGCACTTCGCTTTGCCGTGGATGAGTTGCTGGGCGACGATGGCATGCAGCAAACCGAAGCACAGGAGATCGTCGGTTTGCTGGCTGATCTGCCCGACTTGTGGGATGTCAACGTCGCCGCCTGGCACAACGACTCCATGCCATCGCGATTTGGTGACGAGGCTGGTCAGGAAGACCACGTCAGCTTCGTTAAAACACTGACGAACAAGCCGGTCGTCGGCGTCGGGCGGTTTACCTCACCGGATACGATGGTCGGCCAGATTCGTCGCGGCGTGCTCGATTTGATCGGCGCCGCCCGCCCCTCGATCGCCGATCCGTTTCTTCCACACAAGATTGATCACGGACGCGAAGATGAAATTCGCGAGTGTATCGGCTGCAATATCTGCACATCGGGTGATTCGCTCGCCTACCCTATGCGTTGCACACAAAACCCGACAATGGGAGAAGAGTGGCGGCGTGGCTGGCATCCGGTTCGTATAGCCAAAGCCGTCTCTACTGACCGCGTGTTGGTGGTGGGCGGTGGGCCCGCCGGTCTCGAGGCTGCACTGGCGTTGTCTGATCGCGGCTACGAAGTGACGCTGTCCGAGGCTGCCGAGACATTGGGCGGCAGGGTGGTGCGCGAGTCATCGCTTGTGCCGCTGAGCCAGTGGCGTCGCGTCGCCGATCACCGAATCTACATGCTGAGTCAGCGCGCCAACGTTCAAACCTATACCGGCTCCCCACTGATTGCCGCTGAGGTGCTCGAGTTCGATTGTGAGCGCATTGTCGTTGCGACCGGGGCGAGATGGCGCAGGGATTTCTTCGGCCTGCAGCATCAAACACCGGTGCCTGTCGCGCCAGATGCCGTGTTGATGAGCCCCGACGATATCCTCGACGGCGCGGTGCCTGCCGGCCGGATCCTGATCTACGACGACGATCACTATTATCTGGCCAGTGCCATAGCGGAGCAACTGGCGGCTAATGGGGGCAATGTTGTTCTAGTCACGCCGGAGTCCGATATCGCGGGTTGGACCACCCATACGCTGGAACACGAACATATTCAGGTTCGCCTTCGCGAATTGGGTGTCGAGATTATCTGCAACCAGCGCATAGGCCGGATCGATGCCGGGCAGGCGACACTTGAATGTGTCTATATCGGTCGGCAGAGCCGGGTAGCGGCAGACGTCGTCATTCCGCTCACCTCACGCCGTGTGAATGATGAACTACAGCGCGATCTGCTGGCCAGGGAGACCGTCTGGCTTGACGCCGGAGTTAAGTCCGTCACCGCCGTGGGTGATTGCCACGTGCCGGCGACGATTGCGATGGCGGTTTACGCCGGTCACGAATACGCGAGAAATCTGGATGCAACGCCGGAACAGGCGAATTTGTTTCGGCGTGAATTGGGGCTTGGCGGGGAGTAGATTGGCCATCGAGCGGACCGTGCATGTGAATGAGTAGCATTGATGCCAGGAGCATGCGTGGTGCTTATGCTGAACGCCGGGAGTTTTAGGCTAGTCGCCGGTGTACAACTGCATTGGGGATTAAACGGCCAGTTCTGTACGTTCGTCAGCGCTGGCGGCCGGGTCCCGGGGTGAGCATTGTCGTTGCAGGAAAGTCGAAAACTGATCAGCCGTCAACGGTTTGCTGAACAGGTACCCCTGCGCATAGTCGCACTCGAGTTTTTGTAGAAATTTCGCCTGCGCTTCTGTCTCCACACCCTCGGCTACCACGCACATGCCCAGGCTATGAGCCATGGCGATGATTGCTGTGACCAATGGCTGGTTGCGCTCATCCTTGTACAGGCCACCGATAAACGATCGGTCTATCTTCAGTGTACTGGCCGGGAATTGACGCAAGTAGTTCAACGAGGCGTAGCCGGTGCCAAAGTCGTCTATCGAAAATCCATAGCCCAGTTCAGTGATACGATCTACAAGCTGCCCGGTTTCTCGATCGCGGTTGGCCAGCAGTCCCTCGGTAATTTCCAGCTTTATCGTATGGGCTGGCACACCGTGGGTGCGCTCCAGTTGACTCAGTAACGTCAGCAGTTTTCGGTTGTACAGTTGCCGCGGCGATACATTGATCGCCAATTCCAGTGAATCGTCGAATTCGTGCTGCCATTGTGCCCACTGCGCGCAGGCGCGCGTCAGCACCCAGGCGCCGATATCGTCGATCATGCCATTGGCTTCGGCGATCGGGATGAATCGATCCGGTGAAACATCGCCCAGTTGCGGATTGTTCCAGCGCAGCAATGTTTCGGCGCCAACACAACGGCGATTTTTCAACGAGATGATGGGTTGATAACGCAATGACAGTTCTGCGTCCGTAATGGCCTTGTGCAGATGTGATTCCAGCTCTATTCGCTGCAATGCAGATTGGTACAGTGCCTGATCAAACGCACGATAGCGGTTGCGACCCGACACTTTGGCGTGATACATGGCCGTATCGGCCCTTTGCAATAGTTCCACATCCGAGATACTGCCATTGTCGGTGTGTGCACCTCCGATACTGGCCCCTATATGAATTTCCTGGCCGTCAATCAGGAAGGGTTGTCTCATTTCAGCGACGGTCTGATTGGCGATGCGCGCCGCGTGAGCAGCGCTGATGTCCGAAAACAGCGCGATGAATTCATCCCCTCCCAATCTGGCGACAAGGCGCGCACTGCCGCACGCACGGCGCAGTCTGTCGGCGGCTTTCACCAGTAGTTCGTCGCCGATCGCGTGGCCGAAGTGATCGTTTACCCGTTTGAATCCATCGAGATCGATGAACAGCAAGTGTGTGGAAGTCGTGAGATCCGGTGCGATGTGGGCGGCGAGATAGCGCAGCGCAAAGGGCCGATTTGGCAGCCAGGTCAACGCATCGTAGTTTGCCTCACGATACAGTTTTCTTGCGAGTCTGCGTTGTGACTGCCAGTGATAGCCATAGGCGAACAAGACTGCGAGGGCCAGAACAATGAGCATCGGCAGGCCGATTTCCAGCCACCACTCGTTGCGTTGGGCGCGTTTTTTTAGCTGTAGAATCGGGTCATAGATGAAGCGTTCGGCGTCGAAGGCGTTTCTGACCAGTCCGGCCTTTTGCAATTGTTCGTGTGCGGCTGCCCAGCGATGTTCACTGTTGCTGCCCAACGGCACCACCGGATACATGGTTAGCTCGCGTACTCTTTCAACCTGGTAGAAGTTGGCCCCGTAGTTGTTCAGGGTGTTGCCGGTCGCCAGTCCCTCGCGCGTTAGACGCATCGCGATCTCGTCGCTGTTTTTCAGCGCGTAGCGCCATCCCTCCAGGCTTGCCATTACGAATGATTTGACCAGTTCCGGTTTGTTGTTCAGTACCGTTTCCGATGTGAAAATGGTGCTTCCCGGTAGATCTACGCCATAGTTCTGGGAGCTTACCGATTGGATCTCGACATCCATCTGATTGGCGATATAGGGAAAGTCCAGGCTATCGCCAAACATGCCATCCACGTGTGCCAGTTCAGTCGGTCTGCCCGAGGCCAGTGGGGCAACTTCGCTTGCCCGCGGGCCCGAACCGGTACGGTTGAACATCAGCTCGTAGCTGAGCCATTGCATCGGTTCCGGAGCCACGCCCACCCGATCCAAACTGGGTGCTGCTGCCATTGCTCGATCGGCGGCGAAGTACAAGTCGATGCTGCTGCGTTGCAGCACAACCGCCAGCGCCACCGCCGGATAGCCGCGATCGTGGGCAAGCAACAACTCGGCACCGGCGATACCGAATGTCGCGTCTCCGTCGATGACAGACGAAATCACATCGAAACCGGGGATGATGTCGGTAGTGCCGTTGAGGATTTCTACCTTAATACCGGCGCGATCATAGTAGCCCTGCCACACTGCCGCGTAGTAACCTGCGTAGCGAAACTGGTGCTCGCCATCGAGTTGCAGGGATACGGATTCGTTTGCCGCCGGATTGTTGACGCCAACCAGGAAAATCAGCGTCAGTATCATTTGCGCGAGTGTTAGTCGCCTGTTTTTCATGGCTGCTTAGCGGAACCGGATCGGCGGCGGGGTGTCTGGTTGTGCGGACATGACCTGTCGAAGTTGATTATGCCGATGAGTAAAGGAGGCGCTGGAACGCAGAATATGTGCCATATTCACGAATTGTGTGGTGTGATTCACAATCTATTCGTCACGCACACAGGGCATTGACAGGCAGAGCCAGTCGACAGGGATCGGCAGACAATTTGATCAGAACAGGTTTTTGGCACCGGTCAACGAAACGACGTGCGTGGGCAAACTGCAGGCGGCGATAACGTGATCGCGCACCATCAATAACACTGCAGTCAATCGCCAGTGAGCAACTCCGTGCTCAGGCGTGGACTCTTGTCCCAGCCCAGACTGCTACACATCAAGCATTAGTTTCAACGGTTTTCGCATACCGGCGATTTTGCAGGCCTGCTGGCCGTAGCCATACGGAAAGAGTTGGTACACGTATCGACGCGTGGCCTTTTCACGGCCCCAGATCTGACCCAGATGTTTCAATAGATCTCGTGCCAGCGGCACGCTGTCGTGCTGATCATAGTAGTTGCGCACAAAGGCGATGACGGCCCGGTGTTCGTCGTTCAATTGCAAATCGAATTCTGCCGCCAACTGGTCCATCAGCAACGGGCCCCAGTCATCACAGTTCAAAAGGTAGCCCTCGTCGTCTCGGGCAACTGTGGCTAACGGTGTTGGCGTGTCTGCTGGCTCGTTCGGTGTCACGGGTGTGGCAGGGCAGTCACAACTGTTGCCATGGTAGGCCCGCGTGGCGCCAGCCGTTCTTTGCGCTGCGATGATGATGGTCGTCGAGCTCGCCCTCGAATCCATGTACCACGTTGTATACCTTCTTGAATCCAGCCGCCTCCAGTGCCTCACCCGCATCGATCGAGCGGTTGCCGCTGCGGCATATCAGCACCACCGGACGTTGCACCGAGTGTCCCGCCAGTCGTTTAACCTCGCCAACGAAATGCGGATTCAGCTCCCATTCCGGCCCGTCCTGCCAGGCAACGTGCATGGAGCCGACCGGGTTGCCGACAAAAAAGTGTTCTGCGTCGCTGCGGCAATCGATAAAGAGCGCATCGGGGTGCTCGTCGATAAAGGCCTTGGCCTGTTTTGGTTTTAGATGTTTCATCGCTTCCACTCTTCTGTGCCTGCTGCCCTCGGTAGGCTGTCTGTATGCCTCTGGTGCAGTTACGTGATCGACGCCTGGTGCTTCGATGCTACCATGGCGCTACACGGTATCGACGTGCACGGAGTGTGCGAGCAAATGGATAGTCGCTGGAAGGTGTTGGTTTTATTGGTCGTGGCCCGTCTCGGTCTCGGCTTTCAGTTTCAAACCACGGGCTCCAGCAGCGAATCGCTGTTAGCGGAATTTGGTCTCGATTACACCACGCTGGGCACACTGATCGGTCTGTTCATGCTGACCGGCTTGTTTACCGCACTGCCCGCCGGCTGGATTGGCCGCTATTGGTCGGATCGAACGCTCGCTTGTGCTGGCCTGCTATTGTTGTCGGCTGGTGGGTTTGTCGCCTCGGCTGCGGATGCGGTATGGCAGATCGGCCTGGGGCGCATCATCTGCGGCGCTGGGTTCGTGCTGGCGACGATCTACTTCACCAAGATGACGACAGACTGGTTTGCCGGTCGCGAAATCGCCACCGCGCTTGGTTTGCTGGTGATGACCTGGCCGTTGAGCATTGCCGCGGGACAGATCTTTCACACCTGGGCGTCGGCTCGTTGGAATTGGTCCGTGCCATTGATCGTGGCATCGATTTTTTGTTTGCTGGGGGCGGTCCTGATATTCGCGCTTTACCGGGAGCCCGGCGATGGCAAGGCGTCGGCACCCTCCGGCGCTAAGCCGGGTCTGTCGCGTCGCGAGTATGGTTTGATTATTGTGGCGTCACTCGCCTGGGCGCTGTTCAACGCCGGCTATATTGTCTACCTGAGTTTCGCACCTGCCTGGTTAGTGGAAAGTGGACTGGGTGTGTTGCAGGCCGCCTCGATTGCCTCGGTCGCCAGTTGGTTGATGATGCTATCCGGCGCTCTGTGTGGCTGGGTGTCGGATCGAACCGGTAAGCCTGACCTGATTCTCTATGGATGTGTCGCCAGTGCCGTCGTTGCCATGCTGATGTTTTACTACACCGACCTTGCGCTGCTGGCCTGTATTGTCTTCGGTCTTCTTGGAGCGGCGCCGGCAGGTGTCATCATGGCGCTGACCAGTGAGGCGATGCAACCGGCCAATCGCGCAGTTGGAATGGGGCTGTTTTTCAGCAGCTACTTCTTGTTCGTGGCGCCTGCGCCGATGATCGCTGGCTGGCTTGTTGATCGTAGTGACAGCAACTGGCCCGCACTGCTGTTTGCGGCCGCTCTGTTTGCCGCCACGGGCGCGTCCTACGCAGCATTTCGGTTGGTGCAGCGATCCATGACCAACGTTCAAAATAGCGTGGATTGAGGCTCAAAAGGTCCCATGTCCAAACGATGATCAGGTCTGGGTCGGCAGCACGGTTGGCTGTTTGCGTCTTCTGGTGAGTCAATAGCAGTCATTGCACTGTGGGATACCCGAATCCTGGCGGTAATTTTTCCAGAAAGGTGGCAGGGTGCGCAGTATCCGGGCGATTGTGGCATTAGCCTTTGTGGGGCCTGGAGACTACCCGAGCCAGATTACAGTACTGCAGGGTTAGATCTCAGGCACCACTGTAACTGTGCGTGGCCTGGTTTTTTTTGTAGCGTACCCGGCCGCTGTTGTGAGACTGGAACCGGTGGCACCGAACCCCCTGAAGATAATGCGTGAACTAACCAGCGCCCCAAAGCCGGCATACTGCCTGAGACTTGCCGCGATACTGAGCCTGTCCGTTTTACTGTTTGCCTGCGCGTCCCTGGCTTCAGACCCGGGGCGCAAACTGAAGGGCTACCCTGAACGGTTCCAGGCCTATGTACTGCTTAACAATCTGTACGGGGACCTGCGTGACTTTGAACAGCTTCTGTATCAAAACAGAGTGGCTGGTGTGTTGCCGGTGGACCAACTCTGGTTGCAGGGCACCGAGTGGCAGTCGCGCCAGCACACAGCCTATGCGATTCCTCCGCGTAAGTACTGGCCAACAATGGTCAGGACGCTGCAGTTCGTCAAGTATGAGTTGCTACCGCTGATCGGGCCGGTCGAAGTGCAGTCCGGTTTTAGAACGGTGGCCTACAACCTCGCCGCAGGTGGCGCGTCGCGCAGCAAACATATGGAGTTCTCGGCGCTGGACCTGCGGCCACTGCGCGATTACCCGCGAGCCCTGTTGCATCAACGTCTCAAAAATCTCTGGGCAAAGCGCGGTAAGCGATGGGATCTGGGGTTGGGGCTGTACAGCGGTGTGCGCTTTCATATCGATACCAGCGGTTATCGAAGCTGGTGACGTAGCGCACAGTGTGTTGGAAAACTATTGCGCCCGGTCCAGGTGGCCCCGACAAAATGCTCACCTATTTGCCATAAACTGGAACGCCAGCCCGGTGGAACGCCAGCCCGGTGGAACGCCAGCCCGGTGGAACGCCAGCCCGGTGCGCT
>CAZYDV010000244.1:0-9543 GCA_964646405.1 uncultured Granulosicoccaceae bacterium
CCACACTGGCACCGTGTGCTGCCATCATCAGTGCCATATCGCGGCCGATGCCGCGTCCGGCGCCGGTGATCAATGCCACTTTGCCGGCGAGCAGTTTTTCGCTCATGCTTTTTCCTCGATGTTATTAGGTCAGGTCTTGCGATACACCAGTACGGTTGCGGTGTCCTCGGCGTGCTCGCTATTCGGATTTGAGTAGATTGCCACGCGTTCAAGCGCCGGCGGACGTATGAGAGATTCGCGCTGCATTGACGCCAGTGTGCTTTCAAAATCGCGCGATTGATAGTGCTCGGAGTTTACACCGAGGCAGAACAATGCACCGGGTCTTGCGATGGACAACAGTGATGGCAATACCTCGGCGCCCAAATGGCCATGGGTGAAAGTGCCGGCTGATACCAGCGCACCGTACTGGCAATCGATTGGCCCGGGGCCGGCCGCCAGATCAACCTCGATCAGATCGCCGTACAGGCCTTTGGCGCTTGCTGCGGCCAGCATATCTGGTGAGATGTCGAGTCCGTCGATCTCGTTTGGCCGGCACGCGATCTCGGCTGCGACCAATCCGGTGCCACAGCCGATATCGGCGATTGGCATGTCGGCAGCGGTTGCGTGCTGGCGATAGACGCGGGCGATTGCGGCCGGATAGCAATAGCCGAGATCGTGCGCAAAGCGGCTGTCATACAGCGGGGCGAAGTCGCGATAGTAGCGAATGTTATCGTCCGCCGTTTTCAGTGCGTAGGCACCCTCCAGTAATGCTTCTGCCTTTTGCTGATCACTCATGCCGTGCTCCGGAACGCCTGCGCTGTTATAGTCGGTGCGGGGTTTTCGATGTCCGGGCAAACGCCCGGTGGCCGAATGATCGATGGTAGCGGTGGTTGTCGCGTAGCGCCAGTCGCCGTCGCCAATCCATCCCCATTCGCCGTCCGTTGGGCGGGGTGCAACTCAGTGTCCGGGTAAACCGTTGCCATGCAACAGCTTGAAATCGATTTCAGTTCAACCGTCGCCCCCATGGTTGGCACGCGACAAATCGTGGTCACCGAAAAGCAATCGCCCGCAACAGCTGATGTCCATCCCGTTGGCGAGTTGTGGCAGCGCGTGGTACGAAAAAAACAAACGCTTGCCGCCATGCGTCTGCAGCTCGATGGCCTGTTGCAATGGCTTGATCGCGAGATCTCGGATGATCGTGCAGCGGTGGCCGAGGCGATGACCGAATTGACCGAGCGCTTGCTGCAACACATGAGCAGAAAATCACTGGCGCAGTGGCAACGGCTCGAGGTCGCGATCTGGGTGCTCGACAACATCGAGTCACTCGATGGTTTCGGGCGCGACACCGATACATTCAAAAAGAGCTATCAATCGTTGTTCGAGCAGTTCTACGAAGCGCCGGCCGATGCACAGATCGATGACGACAGCGATTGGCTGAGTCAGGTGTTCACCGACTTGCAGGGCCAGAGCGTTGATGCAGCTGACAGCTCTGACGAACCGGCCGAGCCGCAGATTGCCGATCGCGGGTTGCCGCCGGGCGCCGATGCGGCCGCCGACGATGACCCGGCGCCTGCACATGCCGATCAAATCAGCGATGCCTTCCTCACTCGTCTGTTTCGTCGCACGGCAAAGGTACTGCACCCGGATTTGGCCGCGCATGAAGCAGAGCGACAACGCAACGAAGGGCTGATGAAGACGCTGCTGAAGGCCCGCCGCGAGCAGGATGTCGCAACGCTGTTTGATCTGTATTTCGAGCATGCCGGCGCGCCGGATCTCGACGCCGGTGTGGCGGATCTGGAGTGCATGACAGCGCTGCTGCAGCGCCAGTTGCAGCAATTGCAGCATGAATCGGACGCGCTGGCCGATCAGTCGCCGCTGCATCGCTGGGTGGTGGATAATCTGCTCGACAACAACGAACGCCAGCAACGTCGAGCGCTTGGTCGAATGCGCGCCGAGCTCTACGAAATGGGGCGCCAGGCGCGAGCCATCTGCTGGCGTG
The DNA here is from genome assembly GCA_964646405.1 of uncultured Granulosicoccaceae bacterium. Lineage (GTDB taxonomy): Bacteria > Pseudomonadota > Gammaproteobacteria > Granulosicoccales > Granulosicoccaceae > CAKZSB01. The sequence continues at coordinate 1,979 of CAZYDV010000244.1, forward strand.
TGCGTACCCTGGCAAGCTTGAAGCCTGTGCTTGCCGAACGTCACGATGCCAGACTGTTTAGCTGATTTGGGCGCGGCAGCAGTCGCAGTCAGCGCAGGCAGACCGGCGCTGCAATTGAAAAGCAGACACCCGCACTGGTCATGCGTCATGGTGGCGCGTATGCTTTTTGGTCGAACGTTTGAGAGCAAACCGTGACCAGAGAATCGTCGCTTTCTCGCGCGCAACAGTTTTGCGCGCGCCACAATCTGCAAATGCCGATTTTGATGGCGCCAATGGCGGGTGCCTGTCCACCCGCGCTCGCGGCGGCGGTTGCCAATGCCGGCGGCATGGGGGCCTGCGGCGCGCTGCTGTTACAACCGCAGGCGATTGTCGATTGGGCAGCCGAGCTGCGATCGGCGACCAACGGCTCATTCCAGATGAACCTGTGGATACCCGATCCGCCGGCACAGCGCGACGAGCACGCCGAATACGAGTGGCGTGAGTTTCTGGGCGATTGGGGCCCTAAGGTGCCAGACGATGTGACAGAGATGTCGGTGCCGGACTTCAATCGTCAGTGCGATGCCATTCTGGAAGCCAAGCCGGGGGCGGTGTCATCGATTATGGGGCTCTATGACGAGGCTTTTGTCAGCCGCCTGAAGGATGAGGAAATCCCCTGGTTTGCCACGGTGACCACAGTGACCGATGCGCGCGCAGCCGAGGCTGCCGGTGCCGATGTGATCGTAGCCCAGGGCATGGAGGCGGGGGGGCATCGCGGTGCGTTTGATTCGGCCGATGCGGAGAAATCGCTGGTGGGCCTGTTTTCACTGTTGCCGGCAGTCGTTGATGCGGTCGATGTGCCGGTCGTCGCCACCGGTGGCATCGCCGATGCCAGAGGGGTCGCCGCGGCGCTGATGCTGGGCGCTTCTGCAGTACAGTTGGGAACGGCGCTGCTGCGCACCCCCGAGGCCGATGTAGCCACGGCCTGGGCCGATGCCATCGGCCGTACAATGCCTGAGGACACCATTGCCACACGGGCGTTTTCCGGGCGGCTGGGGCGCAGTGTCCGCACCGCCTACGCCAGCGCCGCCGAGCAGGTCGACGCCCCCAGACCGACACCTTATCCGCTCCAGCGCGCATTGACTGGTCCGATGCGCCAACAGGCGCTGATCGATGATGATATCGATCGCATGCAGGCCTGGGCGGGTCAGTCGGCGCATCTGGCGCGGGATGTGTCGGCCGCGATTGCGGTGTCCGAGATCTGGGAGCAGAGCCTGGACCTGCTGGGGCGCTAAAGTGCTTCGGCTTGAGTGGTGTGCAGGCCTGTCACGGATAGTGCTCGGCGACCAACTGCGGGTAACTGCGGGCAAAGTAATTCCATAGTTGCTCGCCGTAGAGATCCGGCTTGTGCTGCGATTGCATATCGCCGGTACCGGTTTCGGTCTCGTGTTTGCGCGCCATGAAGCCGGCATTGTTGTGGTGCGGGCTGGCGCTGACGGCATCGGCATAGTGACTGGCCAGAGGTAACAGGCTCAGCGGCGTATCCAGTGACGGTCCGTGGAAATAGGCCATCGAATAGCGTTCGTCTCGGGCGATGACCCGGTGCGGTGTGGCAACAAAATAATTGCCGGTCATGGCTTGTAACATCTCACCCAGATTCACCACCAGTGAATCGGGAATCAGCGGCACATCGATCCACTCGCCGCGTTGATTTTCCACTTGCAATCCGGCGACGGTACCCGCCGCCAGCAGCGTTAAAAATCCGGTGTCATGATGGGCGTTGACGCCCGCAGCGCCTTGCGGTGTAGCTGGATAGTGGATCAGTTTGGTCAGCGACATACGCTGCTCGCCAAACAGTCTGGTGATGTGATCCGGTGCCAGACCCAGGCCTTCGGCGAGCAATTCGAGCAAGCTGTCGGCCAGTGCCGCGGCCTCTTTCATCCAGCGCTCTACATCGGCGCGATACCCCGGCAGGATATCCTCTGGCAGCCACTGGTTGGGGCCGAGCAGACGCAGATAGCGTGGTTGCACATCGGCGGCGCGCGCCGGCCATGCTGTCCAGATGTCGACTTGCTCGCGAATGTCTGGACGGTTGTTGGTGAATTCCGTGCCGACCGCCTCCCATCCTCGAAAGTGACGGGAGCGACGTTTGTCGATCAGTTGCTTTTGTAGTTCCGGCAGCGCGAACAGTTGCTGCATCGTCGTGAAAAGGCTATCGATCAGAGTTTGCTCGATACCGTGGTTGACGAGCTGAAAAAATCCGATGTGATGGCAGATATCGCAAAGCTCGCGACCAAGTGCTTGTCGCGACTGTCGATCGGTGTCGAGCCGGTTCAGGTCGATAATCGGAATTTGCGCAAAGGCGGTATCGGGACTGGCTGACATGTGAATCGAACTCTGGCAGTAGCGGCGAACAGGGCGACGCAGCTTGTCGTAATGTAGCGAAACCTGTTCGCTGATACCAGTCAGAGCGGCACTTGATCGGTCTGCAGGGCGCGGCTGATGAATTTGTCCAGCGTACTTTGCGTAAATGGCCGCGCTAGTGCCGCAAAACCTCCAACCGAGTGGCACTCGACATCCGACAGGGCAATCACAGGCAAGTCGGGATGCTGGTCGCGGTAACTGTGTAGCAGCCGCATGGTTGCATTATTGCGTGCGCACGATTCGCCGATAATCAGCAGCCGGGTGGGGGTATTTGCGAGAAAGCCAAGCAGATCTTGAGGATTGCTGAAGCCAGCGGGTTCGTAGCCCAGAGACATCACCGATTGCACGGAGTTCTCCAGGGCATCACTGTCGTCATCCAGAATTGCGATCATAGGGCAGGTATTCCATCAGTCTGGCGATAAGCAAGGCACACCGGTTACTGACGGCTACCTGGCTGAAACAAGCCAAGGCCGTTGTACTGCGTCCGTCATTGTATGACGCACGAGATGACATCGAATGAATAGTTGGACTGCTAAATCAGGATTACGTGGTTTACCGTAATTCTAGCGGAACAGGCTCGCTGATTCAGGATTTTTTCGCTGGGCGTCTTCCGGCTCGCCAGGAGACGATTTGATCGTAGAATATTTCTGCGGCGACAAAGGCTGTGATGGCGAATATGGCCGCAAGCTGGGTCGGGGTGATGGCTTCGGCGAGCAGAAAGTAAGCGAGAATCAGGGCCAATACCGGCTTTAGAAAGAACAGATAGTTGCCGCGCGCCACGTCCGGCACGTTTGACAACCCCCAAAACCACAACACGAAACCGATACAGGTATTCCAGATACCGAGCGCCAGAATCGAGCCCAGTTGTACCGCCGGACGGTCGCCCAGAGAAAGCGGATTGACCCAGTTGCCCCAAATCAGGCCAACGACGGTCCACAGTGCAAAAAAACCGAGCACGAAGGTGTAGGTGGTCATGCGAACGGCGCCGTAGCGCTGGATGTAGGGTTTCACCAAGACCAGATAAGTCGCGCCGAGGATCGCGCAGGCCAGGGCCATCAGCACGCCTCTTAGTGATGTGCCGCTGCCCTGCAACTCGGCCAGGTAGCCATCCGTCAGCAGCAACATGCAGCCAAGGAAGGCGCCGATGCCGCTGATCAGCTTGGCCGTGGTGATCGGTGTGCCTTCAACCACGCGCGCCACGAAGACGACCACGATCGGCATGATGGTCACCATGGTTGCGACCTGCACCGCCGAGGCATAGTCCAGTGATAAATGGAAAATAAACTGGGCCAGAGCCATGCCGAACAACGAAAGACAAAGGATGGCGACAAAGTCTGTTCGAAGCGGGGTCAGCAAATCGCGAGACTCTCTGCCCAGCAATGCGACAACCAACAGCGCGGCACCGCCGAGCATGAATCGCCAGACGGATGTCTCGCCGCCCTGTAGCCCTGAGAGTTTGGCGAAAAATTCACTCGATGCGTGCCCGCAGACACCCAGAAAAGCGGCGGTGTAGGCAAGCCACACGGGTGGTTTTTTGCGAATGTCAGGCAAGTGGTTTCCTCGTCGTGCGGCGTGGGGTGGTTTGGACGGGCACTGGGTTGCGCTCGGCGGGCTGAACCACACAGACGGGTAGTGTACCCTTATCGCCCCCGGTAATGGCGCAGACGCAAAAATGCACAGTAGAAAGATTGGCAGCCTGACTGTTTCCTCGATTGGCCTGGGCTGTATGAATATGTCGTCCGGCTATGGACCGGCCGATGATGCGGTCTCGACACGCCTGCTGAATGAGGCGCTGGACGTCGGCTATCGTATGCTCGACACCGCGATGGTCTATGGCTCGGGGCACAATGAAACACTGATCGGCAATGCGCTTGCCGACAGACGCAGCGAGTATGTTCTGGCCAGCAAATGTGGTTTATCACGAGAGGGCACCAATGGTGACCCGGAACTGATCGCCCAATCCTGCGAGGCGAGCCTGCAGCGGCTGCAGACTGACGTCATCGATCTCTACTACCTGCATCGGGTTGACCCGACGATTGCGATAGAGGAGAGCGTTGGCGCACTGGCGCGGCTGGTCGAGCAGGGCAAAGTGCGAGAGATCGGCTTGTCCGAAGTGTGCAGTGAAAATCTTCGACGTGCGCACGCCGAGCATCCCATTGCTGCTCTGCAGTCGGAGTATTCGCTGTGGAGCCGAACGCCAGAGCGGGGCGTGCTCGACGTGTGCGATGAACTGGGCGTGACGTTTGTGCCGTTCTCACCGCTGGCGCGCGCGTTCCTGACGGGCAAAGCCGTGGATGTCAGTCAGCTTCCGGATAGCGATCTGCGTTGCACCATTGCGCGGCCACGATTCGAGCCCGACGCTTTCGCCGCCAACAGCAAATTGTTAGTGCGCTATCGGGAGATTGCCAATCGCTGCAACTGCAGCATGGCACAACTTGCGCTGGCCTGGCTGCTGGCTCAGCGCAGGGGCAGTATGGTGCCGATTCCCGGAACCAAACATATCGAATTCATGCACGAGAACGCCGCGGCCGGCGATATTGAGCTCGACGACGCCACCGTATCTGAGCTCGATGTTTTGATCAACGAGGACACCATCGTCGGCCAGCGCTACAACGCGGCACGCATGGCCGAAGCGGATTCCGAGCGCGACTGAAACCGCTGGCAGCAGCGTACACGCGCGTTGAATAACGGCAACAAGCTATTGAAAAACAGTAATAAAAGACTGTTTTGGCCCGATTCCCGGTGTATTACAGGAGATTCATAAAACACCACATTTGATCAATGCGGCTGGGTTCGCGCCGATGCACCACTCGAGATGATCGGGGCCTTTGTCCCGATCCGGACCGCGAATGGAGCATTCCCGCCAATGAACAGCAAACCCCTTAATCGCACGGCAATAACCCTTGCGATACTCATCACCACTGCCGCCTGTTCGAGTACGCCGCCACCCCGTGCCGAATTGCAGGCCGCTGAAAATGCGCTGGCCCTTGCAACTGAACAGCAAGCTGATACCCACGCCGCAGACCTGTTTGACGACGCGCAGCAAAAATTCACCGACGCACAGGCGTTGATCGAAAAGAAAAAACACGGGGCCGCTAAACGGTTGCTGCAACAGGCAGCGGTAGACGCGCAACTGGCCGGTGCTACCGCCAGGGTGCGTCAAACGCAGCAACAAAGCGATCAGATCGAGGCCTCGATCAAAGCGTTAAGGCCTGCATCCGAACATCAGGCTTATTCCGATTCCCAGTGAGCGTGGCAGATATCTGCTCACACCCCATTTAATGAACCGAGGACTCCGGTATGAAATCCACAGGTCGGATTGAACCTTTGATGGCGCTGTGCGCCACGTTGTTGCTGATATCAGGTTGTGCATCGAAGCTCGTGGCAAACAGTGAACTCGACGCCGCGCGGGACGCCTATGAGCGTGCAAACGCCAACCCGCAGGTCGGCGAATACGCGAAACACGAGTGGCAGCAGGCCTACGTCAGTTTTGCCGCTGCTGATCGCGCCTGGCGCGATCGCAAAGACAAGCGCGTGGTGAGCCAACAAGCCTATATTGCCCGCCAGCAAGTGCGGATTGCAGAGCAGGTCAGCGCGTCCCGCGTCGCTGATGCAAATCTCGGCGAGTTGCGCCTGCGGCACAGCCAGACGGTTGCCGGACTACGCGCAGACGAGGCGCAGGCGGCAAGACTGGAAGCGGCCAGACTGGCAGAGGAGGCGAGCCGTCTGCAAAGAGAAGTGGCAGAACGCGAGGCCCGGCTGCAGGCGAGCGCGGAGCAGTTGCAGGCACTCAAAGACCTGCAGGCCAAACACACGGATCGCGGTATGGTGCTGACACTGGGTGATGTGTTGTTCGACACTGACAAAGCGACGCTGAAAACCGGGGCTATCCAGAACATCGACAAGGTCGCCGGCTTCATGCTCAAGTATCCGACCCGCACCGTGCTGATCGAGGGCCATACCGACAACACCGGCGACCCGCAGTACAATCTGGAGCTGTCGATCAATCGCGCGCTGGCGATCAAAGGCGCACTGGAGGCCAGGGACGTTGATCCGACTCGTATCAATACTCGTGGTCTGGGTGAGGACACGCCGGTCGCGAGCAACGACAGCGCTGCAGGCAGGCAGCTTAATCGGCGCGTCGAGATCGTGTTTGAAGATGAGACGCAACCGCTGACAGCTGCTATAGAGGAGTAGTGCAGATATCGTGTCGCAGTCAGCACCGGCTGCGACGCGAGCGCCTGCAGGTGGTAACTGTTCACAGCACGCCTGACGGGGCGTCCCCGTCGTACCCGTGGGCGGTGTCGGTCGTAGCCTGGCCGGCTGCCTCGAAATAGCAGTCTATATTCCGTGCGACCTCCTACCCCACGAGCACGACAGACGCACTGTGAACAGTCACCGAGAAGCCACTGCTGGAGGCGTGAACATTTATCTGCAGGTGGCGGGCAATACTGTGAAGTCGGTAGGACTGGACCTACTTATAACTCCCGATTGTCGCTTCACAATTGCACTGCCAGGCCCCAATCTGGGGCATTGAAACGCGATGCTGCGGCATCAACCTGCGAGGCCCGAATATGTCCCTGGATTACTCTGATCTGGATATGGATGCTGTCGTCGAGAGCGATCAGGCCCATGTCTGGCACCATATCACGCAGCACAAGCACTTTGAATCCGCCAAGCCGCCGGTCATGGTCAGTGGCAAGGGCATGCGCATCAGCGACGCGAACGGCCGCGAGTACCTCGATGCGGTATCGGGTGGTGTTTGGACGGTCAATGTTGGCTACGGTCGCGAGCGCATCGCCGATGCTGTGCGCGACCAACTGGTAAAGATGTGCTACTTCGCAAATTCTGCCGGCAATGTACCGGGGGCCATGTTCGCCGCGAAGTTGATTGAAAAGATGCCGGGTATGAGCCGCGTTTACTTTTCCAATTCAGGATCCGAGGCCAACGAAAAGGCCTACAAGATGGTTCGCCAACTGGCGGCGATCGAAAATGACGGTGTCAAGCACAAGATCATCTACCGCGAGCGCGACTACCACGGCACCACGATTGGCGCGCTCAGCAGCACCGGGCAATCCCAGCGCAAAGATCAGTATGGCCCGTTTGCTCCCGGCTTTGTCGAGATGCCGCACTGTCTCGAGTATCGCAGTCAGTATGGAGAGGTC
>CAZYDV010000245.1:0-9535 GCA_964646405.1 uncultured Granulosicoccaceae bacterium
TGTGTAAAAGGCGCCGCAATCCTCCTCAATTACTACCTCACAAAGATCGAATTATTTCATCTGGATTCAAACAACTTAGGCTCGGTTTCCAGATCTTGCACGTCGTATTCCCAAACGAACTCAACGAGAAGAAGGCGTTCATTGTCACTAAGCCACCTGATAGCAGCCAGAGTCGCGTCAACCCCGGGCGGAGGCGTAGCCCGCTAAAGCGTTTTGTTGGCCCACCCCTCGTCCCAGTATGAGCCATAGTCAGGTTGAGGACGATTGGGATCCTCTGACAAGGTTGTTTTAAATACCAGGCTATTAATGCCAGACAAGAGAGGCCCAGCTCCGTCCCTCATTTGGCGCCCGTATATTTCAGTTATCCTCTCGCCTTCTGCAAGTAGATAGGTCTTACCGTCTAACTCACCAGCGCGCACATCCGGATCGATCATATTTGTAATTGGTCCGGATTTGGTAAACGCATTAAAATTCTGCAAGTTTCTATCTATGGTAAAGGCTTGCATTGCATACACATGCGAACCGTCGGTTTCAAGTTTGTTCGAATCAAGATTTTCCGATTCAATTCGTCCATAGGGACCGGTTGTGGCTCTAAACGTCTTTGTCACCTGTTTTAGCCTTTTATTGGTGGGGTCCATGGCGGGCCACAAGCGAGTAGGAGACAAAATTGCGTCTAGCTTACCAGTAATATCATTGCGGACCTGCTCCTGTGAATGAGCAGGTGTTTTACTGATTTTGTGATTGATGATTCTGTCTTTCTGCTTCGCTACTACATCAATAAACATCGTGACTTTTTCTTGAAGTTCCCCAATTCTCTACAAGATCTGGGGGTCGTAGTGATCATCCCCATAGATGTATTGGTATTTTGTTAACCTTGCATTTAAAGTGGAAAGATAGATTGTGCCGAATGAAATGTAGTAGCCAAGTACTCGGTCCGGGTCACTCTTTAGATTATCGTCAAAAAAGCTTTCAGTACTAATAAGGGTATTCAACAAATTTGAGAAATTGCCGGGTCTTTCCTGTGGGTTTGAGTGTCGAAACTGAGTCAGGGATGCCACCATGCCCGCTAGCACTTCTTTGGTAGTTTTGGCCTCTTGCTCTGCAATTTTGTCACTAACGTAATTGTCAACATAAGATTGAACCTGACGTAAGATCTCATTAACCAACTGACTGTAATCTGTTGGGACCAGCGCGTTTACTGCATAAGGGTTTCCCGTGAAAGTGCAATGGCATTCGATTCGATGGTGTTATGCCATGGCGATTTACCGCTACTGTCAAGGATTAAAAAAAGCCCCGCATTCGGCGGGGCAGGTAGGGGTGCGGCGTATGTGTTACTGCCACTGCTGGTGCTTGGCGGTACGATCAAACCCGGGTGCTTCTATCCGGTAGTACTGGATCCATCCATGAAGCGATTAAATTCGGCTTCATCAGCACGTCGTTTGGCATCGGCTCGATACTCGTTGAAACGCTTTGATCGATTTTTAATCTCTGCCTTCAGTGCTCGAATTCGATCGTACTGCGTTTGCTGATATTCGTCGAACACAACGTTGTCACTGGATCGTCCGTTGCGCTCGAATTTCGCACCAAACACCTCCCATTTCTCTTTGATAGCGCTTGGCAACTGCTGCAGCTTTCTGCCGGTGGCGATCCAGAAAAGCATGAATACGCCAATTGGCCAGAGCAGGATCAGGCCGATTGCTGAGGCGGCGATGTTGCGGCCCGACCATTTGCCGCCGCAGTGGCGTCGGTTCGAGTGTGTGTCTGATTCGTGATGTTTGGGTTTGTGCTGAAGTCATCTGGCTCTCCTGTGTCGGTGCTCACCAACGATCGATTCGAACGACCTGCAGCGTGTTGGTGAACACCATGTTATTGTCTTATGTGAACGATGTTAACATCAACTTGCGGCCGAGTGTGGAGATTGCAAGAGAGGGGCGGGAGAAAATTCGACTGCGGCCGGAGGGCAATGGGTTCGCAAGCTATGCATTGGGCGACGCCGACCAGGCTTGTTCCCGGTTCGGGGATCTGGTCCCACCAGGTCCTCGGTGGGATGACAACTGCGTTGAACGAGCATGTGGTGCGGGAAACAGCGCCGGCGACAGTTGTTCCCGGATCGGAGATCTTGTCCCACCACGTGCTGCTGGTGGGACAGGGTTGCGCCGCGCTTAGCTTTTACATTTCAAATTGGTGCCAAAGCTGGCCTTACACTTACCAGACAAACAGCGATGCCCGACGTTGATCTCACCGATCACACCGCAGACCGCACCGTTTGGCAACTTGGCTTTGCACGAATTGAGGGTGAAGTCCAGCCCACGGTCACACCACTGGTTGTTGCCGCAGTCGCCATCGTCATCGCAGACGCACTGACCGCGAAATCCATTCTGGCTGCTGCATTTGCCGGTGGCGCAGGCGGCATTGACGTAGCAGGTCCCACCGGTGGCGACTGCATTGGCGGTATAGCAGCGACCGTAGCTACAGGTACCCGACTGACAGGTTCGCCCGCCGTTGAACACATCGCAGGTCGCGTTGTCGGGTTTTTTGGCGACGCAGGAATTTTGGTGGAGGTCCAGCCCGGCATCGCAATACTCCGATGACGAACACTGATTGTCAGCGTCGCAAACACAGACGCTGTCAGTGCCGGGAACCGTGTTGCCGCACTTGCCGGCGATACACTGCGCGTCCACAAAGCAGGAATCACCCATCGCAACCGTGTTTGCCGTATAACAGCGACCAAAGCGACAGGTGCCGGATTCACAGGCATGACCACCGCCGACCAGTGGGCAGTTACCGCCGTCTGCCACCAGGTCGCGGCACTGGTTGGGACTCAGATCGATGCCAGCATCACACCACTGGCCAATATCGCAGTCATTGTCGTTGTCGCAGCCGACGTTGACCGACGGTGCTGCAATCTCGGCACCGTAGACTTTTTCCCACATGGCGATAAAATTTTCTGCGCTTTCATTGAGTTTCGCAACACCGCGGGTGTTCAGCAGCTCAAGGTCTTTGTACAGATCGGGCAGATAGCCAATATGCTTCAGGCCGACAGTATCAAATTCACGGCCGGGCGCCTTTCCCTGCGGCTCGTCCAATCCATAGCCGATCTGTTTGGCGGCGTAGCACGCCTCGTTGCCAAAGCGCGGGCCGAGTTGCTGGGTGACACCGCCAAAGTCACTGCCAAACGCAATATCCAGTTTCATCAACTCACCGTGGGCGACGAGCTGCGCATAGGAGCGCGAGCTGCCAGCACAGTTGTTGGCAACACCGCTATAGGCGCCTTTCGCGGTAGTGGCGTCTTTTGGTCTGGACAGAATGTGATTGACACCGGTGCGCAGCCCCACCATACCGCCAAGCTCCGATAACATTTCGGCCTGCGCGTTGGTGGTTAGAAATTCGTGCTGGTGAGAAATGTCGATGTCCGTCAGGCGGGCTCTGAAACGTGAGTGCGAGACATAAAACGGCATACTGTCGTGATGGGATTTCATCCGCTCGTAGAGATCAATAAATGCGTTGTCGGAGTAGTGCGCCGCATCGATCAGCATACGACGCTGCACCATCGCGTCGACCAGGCGCTGGCCGTCTGACAACAGACCTTTGCGGTTTTTGCCGTCTTTATCCAGATCAAATGCAGCCATATAGTGCTGGTCCAGGCGATCGGCCTCCAGCAGTGCTTTAACGGTTGTCAGCGGGTTACTGGTGACCTGGTGTGGCAGGAAGTTGGAACGATGCGGCGCGGCGCCTGCAAAGCGGTTATCGCGCTCGTGTACGATTTGCATGGAGCGAAGGCCCATGCGGTAGAGTTCATCCAGTTGAGCGACGAAATCACCTTCCGAGCGCGGCAGAATGTGACTGCTTTCTGCCGATATCACCACGGCCAGTTTGCCCTCATTGATGATCTTGCGCGCATGCCATGGATGCAGGGCGATTTCGTACCAGTCGTGCTTGCGGTCAAAGTCGTTGAACGCCTCGATCTGGCGCTTGATATTGCTCATGTCATCGCAGGCCCACTTGTTCTGTCCCTGGTATAAACCCAAATGCAGTCCGCGACACAGCAATTCGTTGTTCACTGCCGAAACCACCAACAACTTCAAACCCTTGTCGTGAGCCTCTTTAAGATAATCTTCGTGTACTTGTTGGTGGGCAATATCTGAGTGGTGTGGCCAGTCGGTGAATCCACCATCTGCGCCGTCGCCGTGCCTGATCACTGTCTCTGCGGCGTGATTGCTGCGGTTTATCGGTATCGCATGCAGTTTGTTTTTCTCTGGCAGTGGCAGCGAGCCGACACCGGTCAGCAGTGCCAGTGCCTGTGCGCTGGCGGTCAGGGCGTCGCCGACATTGACCGCTCGACACGATTGCAGTGCCTCATTACGCGGGCCAGTATGGCTGCCGTGCAGCCAGTGCCCACCGAAACCCAGTTCGGCTGCCTGATGCACGTGTAGATCGGCAAGACCTTTTATTTTCCCAAAATTCCATTCGATCGGCGTCTCGGTTTTTCGAATGCTATAGGCAAAAGAGGCGGTTCTGGCCTGCAGGATTACCGATAGCACCTTGCCTTGCGCGTTTGCACCGTTGACAGAAAAATTCAACCCGGTCGATGGCACGATGCGCTCATTCAGCAGGCGAGTAGTGCGACCGTTCTGGTCTGTCGCGCAGATGGTGACTTTGCCTGACCCGGAACGCCGATCAACCCTGATCGAGCCGTTGGAAAACTGCGGCACCAGTGAGACAAAGGTTCGGCGTGTAGTGTTTATTACTGTGCCAAGCTCTGTCTCGGTGCCGAGTGTGCGCGGCCCAATGGTGGCCCAGCGATTGCCCGCTACCGTGTTCCACCAGCCGAAAACATCTTCGATTGTCTCGGCGGTAAAACGGGTGACAGCACAAGTGGCGTATTCGGCTATGCCTCCTAACGGACTGCGACAGCCGACTGTTTCGGCCGCATTGCGAAATTCTTCCCAAACGTCATTGGCAACGGTCGCAGCAGAGCTGCACGACGCGGCGTTTGCCTGCATGGCTGGTGCGAATATAAGTGCCAGCGTAAAAATAAGCCCGCGGCACACGCTGGTGTAGCGGGGTCCTGTGTGTTTGTCCATAAGCTGCTCCCTGCCGGTTGCGGTGATTTGACGGCCACCGAACTCCTACCCGGACTGTAGCGGACAGACGCTATATGTTGAATCCCTTATTTCTGGTATACGCGCCAATCGGCGCAGGTGTCGGCATGTGGGGATTGCCGATACGGTGTGTGGTGTGTTGCCGGCTACTCGACAATCACCGCGTCGCCCACGCTGATCTTGCCGCCGTCTTTTACCCGGGCGAGAACGCCGAACAGGTTGTGTCCAAATTGCTGGTTCAGCGTTTTGAGGACGCGGGTATCACGTGCGCCGCTGCCGGGCTCTACATTGATCGCCGCGCATCGCTCGATCGTTTCAGTCACCAGCAATCGTGTATCGCCGATGGTCAGTTCACGGTTAAGCCAGTCGTGCTCCTGCCAGGCGTCCATGTCGTCAAGCCAAAGATTGCCGCGAAAACGTTCCGCATCCAGTGGTTGGCCAACTGCATCCTGCAACTGCGCCATTGACTGCAGGTTCATAATCGAAACCGTCTGAGTGGGAGAATCGCTCAAGCTTGTACCCGGCACCTGTACCAATCGATAGGGGCCGATTTGGTTGCAGCCAACATGGCTCTCAAGAATGTGGTTGAGTTTTGCGTTGGTATCGGGTTGATTGATTGGCACGGATCCAATCGCGCCTGACTCGTTCGCCAGATTCAGCGCACCACTGTGAAAGTCGTATTGGCATTTAATCGAGGCTAGTTGCGCGCTGTGTGCCACCACCGCAAAATTCTTTCGGGCAATCCATGCAGGATCCTGGTGATTGAACTGACTGCTGCCGTGGGTGATCGCAAACAGCCTGTCCAGTGGCAACGCGCGCTCGGGTGTCAGCGTGACCTGCTCTAGTGCTTCCGCTCGCAACCCCTTAACCGGATGGCGATACAGCCTGGATAGATGAATCGGCACGTTTTCTCCTGCTTGGGTTGGCAGCGCGATCTACGCTTGCAGCACTCTGCCACCATTGAGGATGCCTTTCGGATCGATGGCGTTTTTCAGCAGATTCATCAAGGCAATCTCTTCGGCACTTCTGGACAACGGCAGATAGCCGGTTTTGAGTTTGCCAATACCGTGTTCGGCCGACACCGATCCACTGAATTCACCCGTCAGTTCATGTACCAGATCCTTCAATGGCTTGAATTCCTCCGGTGTGTGTTTGCCAAGGACCACGTGAAGGTTGCTGTCGCCGATATGACCGAACAGCAGCACGGCCAGATGTGGATAGTCTGAATCCAGTTTGGCCAGCAGCTTTTTCGCAAAGCTGTCCATGTCGCCGATTGGAATACTGATATCGTAGTTGATGATCGGATCGATCTCGCTCATGTAGTCGCCGATAGCGTGGCGCACACTCCAGATGCCGTCGGTCTGTGCTTCGCTTTGCGCGATGATCACATCGGTAAGCGTGCCGTCTTCAATCCGTTCGGCCAGAAAGGCCTCCATCAGTTCTGAATCGCGCTGCTGGTGGTTGCCGCATAGCTCCAGAATCACGTAGGCACCGTGTTTGTCAGCAAATGGGTCATTGAACGAGCTCAGTTGAGACAGCACGCCGTGATAGTAGCCGGGCCACATGACTTCAAACGAATTGACCAGGCCTACAAGTTCTGACTGCACTGACTTTAACAAACGCACCGAATCGGCAAACTCGTTTAAGGCGCACAGCGCGGTGCACTTGGATCGCGGCCGCGGGAACAGCCTCAAGACCACCCGAGTGACAACACCCAGTGTGCCCTCGGCACCGATGAACAGATGCTTCAGATCGAATCCGGCATTGTTCTTCAGCATTTTGTTCAGGCTTGTGATGATAGTGCCGTCCGGCAGCACGACTTCCAGCCCGGTGACGAGCGCCCGCGTCATGCCGTACCGGATCACCTGAACACCGCCGGCATTGGTTGAGACATTGCCGCCGATAGTCGCCGTGCCACGCGCGCCCAGATCCATCGGAAATACCAGACCCTTCGCGAGCGCGGCCTCCTGCACCACCTGCAACGGGGTGCCGGCCTTGACCGTCATCGTCATGGCTTCGGTGTCGATCTCTTCGATGCCGTTGAGTTTCTCGAGTGACAGTGCCACCTCGCCTGTACTGGGTGTGGCGCCGCCGGCAAGCCCGGTCAAACCACCCTGGACCACCACCGTTTGTCCCTTGTCGTTGCAAGCGCGCAAAATTGCCGCCACCTCTGCGGTATCCGCCGGCCGCAATACGGCGTCCGGGCGACAGTGATCGACAAATGTCCAGTCGGATTCGTAGCGTTCGGAGATATCGTCACCGCGCAGAATCGAGACGTTATCGTCGAGCAGTGCAAGCGTCTGTTCCAGTGTGGTCATGGGGTGTCTTTGGCTTGTGTGTGACGAGATTATAGCGCTGACGGCGGACAGCGCGGGTGGCGCTTGCTATAGTCGAGCGTCGCTCACCGCCGGAACAACTGCATGCCCGTCTACGCCTTGCCCGATCATCAACCCCAAATCGCTGACGACGCCTGGATTGCTCCCGGTGCTGTGGTGATCGGCAAGGTCATTCTGCAGCCGCGCAGCAGCGTCTGGTTTGGCGCCGTAGTCCGAGGTGACAACGACCTGGTGACGATAGGCGAGGGCTCAAACGTGCAGGATGGCAGCGTGGTGCACATCGATCCGGGCTATCCGCTGGAGCTCGCGCGCAATGTCACCATCGGGCACAAGGTCATGTTGCACGGCTGCACGATTGGCGAGCAATCGCTGATTGGCATCGGCAGCACCGTGCTGAACGGGGCGAAGATCGGCAAGTATTCGGTCGTCGGCGCTAACTCGCTGATCGCCGAGGGCAAGGAGTTTCCAGATGGCGTGTTGATCCTGGGTTCACCAGGGCGGGTGGTGCGCGAGCTGAGCGAAGAGGAGCAGGCGGGATTGCTGCGCCCGGCACAGCATTATCAGGACAACGCGGTTCGATATCGCGACAACCTGTCCTTGCTGCGGGAGAGCTGATCGGGCGCGTCGATCAGGGGATATCTTCCCTTGGCATCTCACATTGCGTTTGGCACAGTTAGCGGTAGCCCGCCAGAGAGGAGAACACTATGGTCAACTACAGACAGATCCGCCAGGTCGGATTCGCCGCGATGCTGGCCCTGCCCATCGCCAGCCATGCGGGCAGTGGCCGGCTGTTTGTCAGCAGCGAAAAGGATGCATCGATCAGCGTGTTCGACGGCACCACACACGAACTGATCACCAAAATTGGCACCGCCGCGCGCCCGCGACATCTGGCGTTCACGCCCAACGGCAAGCAGATCTATGCCGCCTGCGGCGATGGCAATTCGATCGATATCATTGATGTGGAAACCATGAAACTGGTCGACCGGATCGAGGACATTGATGACCCTGAGGCCTTCGATTTCAGCCCGGATGGCAAAACGCTCTACATCACACTGGAGGATCAAGGCGCGCTCGGTATCCTCGACCTGGATACCTTCTTCGCCGCCCGCGAGGAAGAGCCGGAACTCACCGTCGGTGAACCAGATGCAGCCGATGACGATGGTGATGGCGACGAGTCGGGCCGTGATGATGATGATGATGATGATGATGATGATGATGACGAAGACGGCGAGGGTGAAGAGCTCGAACTGCCGGGCCTGACCACTGTTGAAGTGGGCCAGGAGCCCGAGGGCGTGCTGGTCAGCCCCGACGGCTCAACCATCTGGGTTACCTCCGAAGTGGCTAACACAGTCCACGTCGTGGATGCCGCCGGTCAGGAGCTGGTCGATAACATCGTCGTTGGCAATCGCCCGCGCCGCATGGCGCTGGCAAGTGACGACAAACATCTGTGGGTGTCCAACGAGCTGGCCGCATCGGTCAGCATCATCGATCTGGCCAGTGGCGATGTGATCGAGAATATCGAATTTCTGCCACCGGGCTTTCGCAGTGAGGAGGTCACGCCAGTGGGTGTGACGATCACCGATGACGGCAAAACAGCCATCGTGGCACTCGGCCGTTCCAATCACATCGCCTTTGTCGATGTCGAATCGCGTGAAGTCCAGGACTATGTCCTGGTTGGTACCCGTGCCTGGAATGCCGAGCTGACCTCGGACAACAAGACACTCTACGTGACCAATGGCTTGTCAGACGACGTCACCCTGATCGACATGGACAGCCGCCGGGCAAAAAAGAGTATTCCGGTTGGGCGTGTACCGTATATGGTTCTGATTGACGACTGAGAGTGCAAAGCAGGGTGATCAGCAGCGCAAACCTCATCGGCAGGCGACTTGTCGGCCCCGTGCTTTTGGTGCTGTGTGCACTGTTGTCGTGGCGCCCGCTGCCGGCAGCCGATCTGGAACCTTTTACCATCGGCTATCTGCAGCTCAAGAGTGATTCAACCTACTCGCGCAAACGCACCTATGCACGATTCTTAATGCAGCCGATTGGCAGGCCCTATGTCGGCGCGAAAGTGGCGCTGACGGAAACCAAGTTTCACGC
>CAZYDV010000246.1:0-9518 GCA_964646405.1 uncultured Granulosicoccaceae bacterium
TGCCGTCGCAGCAATCGATCAGTGCGCTGCGTTGCGGCTCGCTGTAGTGTGCGGGGGTTGCACTACCCACGATGTCGCCCAGTACGTTGCCCGCCTCGACCGAGGCCAGTTGATCGCGATCACCGAGCAGGATCAGCCGGGTGTTGGCTGCCAGTGCGGATACCAGCGAGTGCATCAGTGACAGATCGACCATTGAGGCTTCATCGACCAGCACCAGATCATAGGGCAGCGGAAAGCCTGCGTTGTGTCTGAACTCGGCGCGGCCGGGCTGATAGCCCAGTGCGCGATGCAGGGTGGCGGCGCTATCGGGCAGATCGATCGGCAGGCCGAGTGGTTCCAGTGCGCTTGTCTCCGCACGCAGAGATTCAAGCAATCGAGCTGCGGCCTTGCCGGTGGGTGCGAGCAGTGCGATGCGCAAGGGTGTGGCCGCCTGGCTTTGCAGTACGGCAAGCAGTCGGGCCACAGTGCGGGTTTTGCCGGTGCCCGGTCCACCGGTGATGACACACAGGGGTTGTCGTGCGGCGACGACGGCAGCGACTCGCTGCCAGTCGGGTGCGGCATTATCGGCCTGCGGGGGAAACAGCAGGTTGAGCAATGAGCGATCGGGGGTTAGATCTTCGTGTTCTGAAACACTGGCCAAACGCGCCTGCAGGGCTGTGGCCAGATCGCGCTCAGCCAGCCAGTAGCGCGCGAGATAGAGTCGACCGGCGGGATCGAGTACCAGTGGCAGCGTCACTGGCAGCTCAGGCTGCTGGACTATGCCACTTTTTTCTAGCTCGGCTTTTAACGTTTGCGCGTCTCCCGCCCCTGCGGTGCTTGCGACATGCTCAAGCGTCACACAGACATCACCATTCTGAACGGCGGCGCTCGCCAATACAGACGCCGCCCACAGTGCTTCACTTTGGTGGGTGGCGAGCGTTTGCATCAGATCGGCAAATGCGGTGTCGGCGGAGTTAACGGTGCCATCAGCCATGGCATCTGCTACCCACTCACGCATGGTCCGCTCCACCTAATAACTGATCCAGTGTTTGCAATAGATCATGTGGTGGGCGCGCGAAGTGCACGCCTGGGGGACTCGCTGTATCTGTGGCTCCGGGCATACCGCGAACAAACAGATAGTAGATACCGCCAAAGTCGCTGTTATAGTCGTAGTCGGGCAGGCGTGATGTGAGGTAGCGCTGCAAGGCGACGGCGTAGATCAGGTATTGCAGATCATAGCGGTGGTGCTGCATCGCCTCAGTCAGGGCATCCTGATGATAATCGCGGCTGTCGTAGCCCAGGTGATTGGATTTGTAGTCGGCGATGTACCAGCGGTTATCGCGCCGAAAAATCAGATCGATAAATCCGGTCATGTAGCCATCCAGACGATCGAACTGCAGACCGTCATGTTCGGACAGCACCCCTGCCTCTTGTAGTGCTGCCACCAGTTGTGGGGCCCGCAAGGAGACAACCGGAAAATGGAAACCCAGTTCATCGAGCCGGTCTTTTTTGTCGAGCGCGCCGAGTGCGAATCCATCGGGGTTCAATGGTGTATCCAGTGTGTTGCGCACGAGTTGACACAGCGCCGGCGCCCATGCGGTGTCGACCCCGTGGTTGCGCAACTGCGTTTCGGCATAGGCGTCTAGCTCGCGATCATCGGTCAATCGAAAATCCAGATGCTCGAACACGCTGTGAATCAGGGTGCCGGCGTCTGCGCCGCGTGGAAAGTGAAACGGGCTGGTGTAGTCGATCGACTCAGGGCGCACAGGAGCGACATCCTGCGCATCGTGATCAGGAGATTCGTCTGCATGCGTGGCACCTCTTGCCAGTGCGGTATAGCTGCCTACCCGCCAGCTGGCACTGATTGCACGCGCTGCGGTTCGTGCGCGCAAGGTGTTGTCGACTTGCGGCGTTTGCGCCAGCGCCGGCTGCGGCGGCAAGGCATCACTGGTTGCGATATCGGGGCAGTTTGCCACCAGCGATTGCAGAGCCTGCAACACCGGTTGCTCGCAATCGGCGGTCGCGTTGCCGCTGGCGAAGGTGATATTCATCAACTGCCAAAGCGCGGCGTACCTTGCATTCTTGTTGGCAGCGACGCCAATCCAGCAGGTCTGTTCGGCACGCGTCAGTGCGACATAAAGGGTGCGCAGTGATTCATCCTGCAGGGCCTGTGCGAGTGCTGCCTGACGGTCGGCCAGTTGCGCGCTGCCGACATCCAGCCGCGGCAGGCCGTTTTCGGTGAAGGCGACTGAGTCACCTTTGACGCTGCTATCTTTTCCCATACACGCGAATGGCAGCATGACGATCGGGTATTGCAGCCCTTTGGATTTATGTACGGTGACGATCTGCACCAGATCTTCATCGCTCTCCAAACGCAGTTGCAACGCCTGATCGGTGCTGTTGACGCGCAGGCGCTGGGCGGACTTTAGCAGCGCCTGCAAATCTGGTTGCTCTTGCCAGGCACTTTGCAGTGCATCGGCCAGGTGCAGGTAGTTGCCGAGAATGCGATCGATCCCGCGCCGGTTTGCAGCCTGGGTACCCACCGCCTGGATACGACTTTTAAACAACGACATGAACAACAACACAGCCGCTTGCGGTCCCGCCTTGCGGCATTGTTCACGGCAACGCTGCAGCGCTTGTTCGATGTGTTGCCAGGCGGCTGCATCATCGCGCTGTTGCAGCAATTGCTGCGCACTAAAGCCGGCGAGCGGCGATATCAGTACGCGACTGAGACTGGCGCTGTCACCCGGCTGCGCCATGGCGCGCAGCAACGCCAGCAGATCGAGTGCCTCGGGGCTTTTAAAGACACTTTCACGCGACTGCATAGCGCTTGCGACACCGACTTGCAAGAGTGCCGCGCGAATTGCCTCGCCATGGACGTGTGTCCACACCAGCACGGCGATATCTTTTGCCTGAACCGGGGTATCACCCAGTGTGGCACCATTGAGTAGCCACGCCACCCTTCGGGCGCAACTTTGCGCAAGCTCCCTTACGCTGACATCGATGTTGGGTAGTTTGGCATCGACAACGTCAATGTAATCGAACTGCAGTGGCGCCAGAGTGGTATCGCTGTGCGTCAGCGCCCCGCCCTCGGCCCCGCCACCGGCACTGACCGGTTGATAGTGAATGTCGGCATCGCCGAACGGACGTGCAGCTTGTGCATATAGCGCGTTGAGCGCGTTGATCAGACGTTCGGACGAACGCCAGTTGCGATCCAGCGAATGTCGCGCACTGGCGCTGTCGCGGGCGCGCAGATACATGTTGATATCGGCACCGCGAAAGCGATAGATCGATTGTTTTGGATCACCGATCAGATACAGCGCGGTGGTTGACTCCCGGGTGAGCGGAAAGAGTTTGTCGAAAATTTCAAATTGAATACGATCGGTATCCTGAAACTCATCGATCAGAGCGACTGGATATCGCGCCTGCAACACACGTGTCAGGCGTTCACCGCTGCCACCGTGCAGCACGCCGTGCAATTGCAGCAGCAGGTCATCGAAAGTGCGCTGGCGCGCCAGGCGTTTCCGCAGAGCCAGATCGTCGCTGATCGCCGTTCTTGCATGGCCTTGCAATCGCACGAGCCTGGACAGACTGGCAGTACTATAGGCACTGACCAGATCATCGAGCCGTTCACCCAGCGCAGAATGCAACGGCTCTTTTCCTTTGCGAGTTGATACCTGTAATGCGTTGTTACCGAGGATGGCAACACCGGGTGCCAGATGCACTGGCGCATTCCCCTGCTGTGCCAGTACGGTTAACTGTTCGAAGTTCTCGGTGACGGTATCAGGTGTGTATTTTCCGCTCCCCTTATTAATCAGTTTGCTCTGCACACCGGCCAATATCTGCGCTGACCAGTCTTCGCCGTGTGTCTGCCAGGCATCGCGAAATGCCTGCCATGCCGATTGATACTGAATTTGTGCATGCTCGATGTCGCGATCGTCGATCTGCGGATCGAGTTGCGCATCGGGATCGCCAATGACGGATGACAATCGTTTGAGAATGCCGACCGGGCTGCGCCAGTGGGCCGGAATTGATTCGGTTTCATCGGCCGGTAACGGGGTGACGCTGTCGCGCCACCAGGCCTGGGCGGCACGCTCGCGCAAGGGGTCGACATCGGCCTGCAATTCGGCGTCGAAGAGCTCACCGCTTTCAAACGCCTGCTCGCGCAGCACGCGTTCACAAAATCCGTGAATGGTAAATATGGCCGCCTGATCCATGGATTGATAGGCCAGTTCCAGCCGCGCCCGGGTGGCAGGCGAATCGCTGTGTGGATCGAGCACGCCGTGCAATGTGGCATCGACATCGGCCCGGGTGACTCCGTCGAGCACTTGCAGTGCCGCAGCGATTCTTTCGCGCAGTCTGGCGCGCAGTTCTTCGGTGGCGGCATGGGTAAAGGTCACCACCAGAATGTTTTCGACGGCGGGTGGCGGCGTGCCCTGCGTATCGATCAGCAACCGCAGGTAGAGGTTTGCCACGGTGAAGGTCTTGCCGGTGCCGGCACTGGCTTCGATCAGGTGCCGACCGTGCAGCGGCAGTGTGGCGGCATCGAGTGTGCTCATGGTCTTAGCACCTCGTCGCCAAGTAAGCGAGTGGCCCAATCGATGACAACGGGATGGTCGGTGACATTGATTATGTCGCTGTACAACAGTTGCACTGCCTCGTGTTCCCGCTCTCCCGGTGCACCGAAGTCCGATGGTTGCCAGACACCTTTCACGTTGCCTTTCACGGCACCCGCTAACACTGCGCTGGTTTTGCTAAAAAAAGGAATCGCGGTGCTTTGCCCCTGATTCCAGCCTTCAATCCAAGGCTGCAGCTTAAGCCGCGCATCCGCCGGTGCCAGCGCTGCCAATATGCGTTCGCTGTCTTTGCAGATCAGGATTGACGTGCCGGTCAGCACGCCGGCTGCCGAGCCGATCAGGTGCGCGAGCCACCAGGCACTGACATGACTGCCACTGAGTTTTGAGGCGTGATGATGCAGTAAGCCGATGGTGCCATCGGGCCAGCTGATCCCCTCCTGCAGGCGACCCTGGATTTGCTGATCGCAAAGCACGATGTCGATATCGAATGCCGGTTCTGGGATGATCTGCAATGCGTGAATGCGATCAATCAACTCAGCGGCTTCTTCATAAACGGTATCGAACGACAGGACGCCCAGGCCGCCGTGCGGCAATGCACCACTGCGATTTATTCGATCGTGCACAGCCTGTCGATCGAGATCCGGATATAAAAGCTGTGCGTCAATCAGGTCGCTGCGCAGTTGATAGCTCGACAAGGCATCCAGTGCAAACGGTTCCGCGTCTTCGGGCTCCTGTTCATCGCGCCACAGCGCGACACCAAGCACACGGCGACAGTACCAGTCACACGGATGGCGCCAGAAGCGTTGCAGATCGGCCAGTGCAATCTGTGCATCGGGTGTCGCCTGATTTTGAGTATCGGTCAGTTGTACGGCCGCTGGCATCTGTTGTGGCGGCTCCCATTCACTGGCGAATGAATGCAGTGCCGATTGAGCCGGGTCGAACAATCTGCGCGAGAACGGCTGCAACGGGTGCTCGATGCAGCAGGGTGGTGTATGCGAATGCCGCAGCGATAGATAGTCGCGTAGTTCGGATACCAGCACCGAGGGTTCGCGCGTGGCGTTGTCGGTGCTATCGTGATAGATCCACGACAGATACAGTTCGTCACGCGCCGACAACAAGGCCTCGAGAAACAAATAGCGATCATCATCGCGCACTGAGCGGTCACCCGGCTGCGGCTTTTGGGCAATCAGATCAAACCCTGGCACCGGGCGCTGACGCGGAAAGTCACCGTCATTCATGCCCATCATGCACACCAGCCGAAACGGCACGGAGCGCAGTGGCACCATTGAACTGAAGGTGATGCGACCGGTCAGATAGCGATGATTTTTTTGCTGAGCGCCAGCCAGATTGTCGCGCAGCATCTCACCAAACGTGGCGTGGCTGACGACATCAGTCAGACCGGCACGTACGGCATCGGCATCGAGCGCGGTCAGTAGCTCACGCAATTGCGATAGTGCATCGGCCTCTTCTTCATCGGGTCGCAAAAAGCGGTTAATGATGTCGCCAATGATATCGACCCAGGCCGCGACGCTGTGCGCACCGCCCAGCCGGGTCCGGGTCTCTGACAGGGCCTGCAACAGATTGAGCAACTGGCTCAATAGTTCTGCCTGCTGGCCATGAATCGAGTTACACGGCAGGGTGGCTCCAACCGCGCCACTGTCAGGTGGCATCGCGCGGGCCAGCAACAAACGGCGCAGGCCAAAATCCCAACTGTGCAAAACGGGTTCAGGCTGTTGCAGCAGTTGCGGGTGTTCACCGGCCAGGGTACGCCGAATGCCGGCATCGCAGAGCCATTGTGCCAGTGTTTTCAGGGCACTGTCATCGAAGCCGAAGCGGCGCGCAATCGCGGGTACAGAGGCGAAAGCCAGTACGCCGTTGGCCTCGAATTCGAAAGCGGGCAACTCGAACAGCCGCTGCACACAGCCGACCACCTGCGACACCTGTACCAGCGCGCGGTCCGCAATCGACCAGGGCACGTAACGGGTGCGCGAGGGGTTATCCGATTCGCCACCGATACTGCCGAATACCGCCTCGATGACCGGCGCATAGCGATTGATATCCGGCACCATGACGATGACATCTGCCGGGGTAAGCGATGCGTCGGCGTTGAAGCGATCGAGCAGATGATCGTGCAGTGCCTGTACTTCACGCATCGGGCTATAGCACTGGTGCAACTGAATGCTGGTGTCAGCCGGTGTCGCTGCTTCGGCATCGCCAGAACTGTCTGTGTTATCGAATGGATGCAATAAATCGCGTTGCACGGCAGCGAGCAGACTATCGGTGGCTGCCGGTAAAAAGAACTGCTCATCGTGCACCCACTCGCTGCGATCGCCGAGCAGTTTCATCAGTGTACGGCCGCTGCCGCCAAGCGAACTCAACAGCGGATTGCCGATCTGGTCATCCGCCAGCGGCTCTGTCGTGTCTGCAAGCTTCAGGCGTTCGCGCGCGGCACGGCGCATGTCGAGCAGATCGGCCCAGTAGTCGATCGCAGGATTAAGGAAATACATCGATACGCGATCGGAGTCATCATCCATGCGCGCGAGTCTGACCAGTACATCCAGGGTGCTGGGTGGCAGCAGACCCACATTAAACAGATGCAGCCTGGGAGGGAGGGTGTTCGGGTCGAGTTCGCCTTTGTCGGCGAGTGCGCAGAACTGATGCCACAGCGCGGCGCGATGCGGTTCATCGGTCGATTCGACCAGGCGGCGCCACAGCGCCGGCTGCCAGCGCTGGGCTGAATCGTCGCCGGGTATGTTATTGGCACCGCGCTCCCAATCGAGCAGCAACTGCGGACGATAGACCAGGTATTGATCGAACACATCGGCGATGCGCGAGGCCAGTTGCACACGCTTGGTGTCGCCGACTTCGCCTGTGTCTGCGGCATAGCGCTGCAACGGCGCCCAGAGACTCCCGGCCACGGCGTCGATGGCATCGAGCTCTTTGAGCACGCGCATGCGCAGCGAGGTGCGCTCGAACGCTGATTGCTCTGGCACGTTTTCCAGACAGTCGCGGTACAGGCGCCAGACAAAGGTAGCCGGCAGGACATAGTCAATATTTGCCGCAATACCGGCGCGATCGGCGATCTGGAAATTCAGCCAGCGCCCGATCCCCGGGTTGGCGACGAGTATGGTCTCGGCGGCGAGTGGATCGGCCAGCGGTTGTGACTCACGTATTGAGCACAACAGCACGAACAGGGCTTCGAGGCGGTTACTGTGATAGACGTGGAGCATCGGCAGAACTCAACAGCAAGTCAGATCGTTCACGAGTGTTTGGGCCTGGCAACCCGGGATGCAACGGCCAACCACACTATACAACGATCGATTGATTATTGGTCCAGCGCCTTCTTGGCGATTTCGATCATCACCAACACCTCGCACGGCGGGAACTGCTCCAGCAAAGACCAGGAACGCAGATTGGTCCACTCTGCGATCGGATCAAAGGTGGTTTTCTTGCGAAAATTAATTTCCTTAAGCCCGACCAGACACTCGCCCTGCATTTGAGCCCAGGCGAGTTCCTTCTTGCCGAGCGCGTGTGCCTGAAAGCGTTTGGCGATGGCCTCGTAGCGATAGCGCGCGGCATCATCTGCCGGCACTGAGGTAGAGACTGCGAGGACGACGACTGCAAGGGATCGAACGAGATTTTTCACCTTTACTCCTGACACTTTTGATGCGCTACTGCTTGTGGCAACGCTACACCGATGACCGCTCGTTTGCAATTGGGCACAGCTTAGTACGGCGTCAACTCACCGGTGATAGCATCGATGCGTTCGATGGGTGCCGGGCCGATTGCACAGGCGGTCAGTGTCGGCACGCCGGCAAATTCGGTACGCCCGCTGTCACGAATCAGGTGGCTTTTCAGCCCGGCGGCGATGGCCTTTTGGTGATAACGGGTCAGCTCTTCTTCAGAATTCACCCGCAGACAGACCTTGGCCATGCCAAGATCAATCCATGCGCGAGCGTCTTCATCGAGATCAATCGAGTGGGTGGAAACGCCGCGCAACTGCGAGACGAGAAACTCCATCGACGCGTGCGAGCCCTGGGCGATTTCCTTACCGCGCCGCATTTTCAGATCCTTGCGGATCAGAATCACCTGCTTACGCTTCAAGGGGTCGACCACCAGAATTCCATTCGCTCAATCGGTAGTCCATCAGGGCAAGGCAAGAATGAAATCGACGAGCGTTTCGGTATCGGCATCGCTGACGCGCGGCGAGTGACCGGGCATCGGCACGCCACCCGTGAGATCTGTCCAGTTACCGCTGCCCCCTGCTTTGATGACCTGAATCAGTTGATCGCGCGCCTGCGGATCATCGCGATAGCGATCAGCTATGGCTTTCCACCCCGGGCCGATCAGCTTACCTTCGATAGCGTGACAAGAGGTGCAGCCACTAACGCTGGCCAGTTCGGGCATGGCCGGCAGGGCTGTGGCGGCAACGGTTGCCTGCGAAGTCGCATCGTCGGCACTGGCAAGCTTGTGGAAGTCTTGTAGATAGCGCACCACCTGTTCCAGTTCAGTCTCGCTGGCGGACAGACCATTCGCCACCATACGAGTGACGAGTTGCGATACCTCATCGGCACTGCCAAAAGTTCGCTGCAGGGCCAGATCCTGACTGTGGCACATCGAGCACTTGCTGTTGAACACTTCACCGGCGGCGGCGAGATCAAATCCACTGGATGACTCGCGCACCATGGCGCTGACCTTTTTAATCGCCGCGGCACTATCGGCCGAGGCGCTGAGTTGTTTGCGCTGTTCCATAATGGAATTCTGCAGCGTCGGGGTGATGGCGATCAGGTAGGCGGTGATCTGCCACTTTTCCTTTTCAGTGAAACCGGACAGAACGGTCGCGCGATTGGCCATGCGCTCGACGGTATCGCGCCAGTTTTTGGCGGTGCGCGGGCGCGCGAGTATGGTGCGCAAATCGTGGCACTGCACGCACTTGCTGCGCAAAAGTTCACGACCCTTAAA
>CAZYDV010000247.1:0-9496 GCA_964646405.1 uncultured Granulosicoccaceae bacterium
GCACTCTCCGATCCGGGATAGTGAAAACTCACCTCGCGAAATTCAAATCGCGCACGCGGCTCGGCAGCGGCGTCGGCCAGTTGGCGAACGTCGGTCTCGCGCTCCATTTGCATGACGCCGTTCAACGAGCGCAGCGATTGCAACGCCTGTTGCAGTCGGGTCATCAAACCAGAAATCATCGCCAGTGGCGCCAGACATCGAGAGCTCAACATCACCACCGCGATCATGCCACCCATGGTCATCGCCCCATCCTGTATGCGATACACCGACGCCAGCACAATGGCCACAGACGTAATATGCATCACCGCCGTCGTCCAGGAGTTGCCCAGCAGCGCATACCAGTGCGACTGCACCGCATGGCCCGATGAAAAACGCAGCATCGCATTCATCTTGCGCTGCAGTGCACCCTCGGCGTTGCAGGCTTTAACCGTCTCCAGTTGGCTGACGCTCTCGGCCACGAACGCATGGCGTTCAAGCCCTGATTCAGCCGCACGATTCACCGCGCGATACAGAGGTATCTGCAGCAACACACTGACGATTATTGCTGCCAACGCTGCGCACACCAGGATCCAGCCGACACTGCCGCCAAGAAAAAACACCACGGCAAACACCACAATCGAAAAGGGCAAGTCAGCGATGGCAAGCATCGTCGCGCTGACAAAGAAATCACGCAGTGTTTCGTAGGCGCGCAGGCGGCTGGCGAGCGTACCCGAAGAGCCCGGCACTGCACGCAGCGACGTGGCCATCACTTGTTCAAACAAGCGAGTGCCCAATTCGTAATCCATCGCTCTGCCAGCGCGCTCAAGCACCATCCCACGCACCACGCGCAAAATAAAATCAAACAAAAATACGGTCAGCACGCCGGCTGCCAGCACCCACAGCGTTTCGACCGCCTGATTCGGCACCACGCGGTCGTACACGATCATGACGAAAAACGGCATGGCGAGCGCAAACAGATTCAGTAACAAAGAGGCGGGCAGCAACTGCAGATAATAACTTCGAAATTGCCACATCGTCTGCCAGAACCAGCCGGCGCGCTGTGCGGCAGTATCAAATACGATTGTCGATGCATCGCCTTGCTGGTCGCCCTGCAACGAATTGACCAGCACCGCATAACCCAGATAGTCATCGGCTATTTCCGAAATCGTGCGCGATTGCATACCCGCATCGGTTGCGAGCACCAGTTCATTGCTGTCGCCACTGATGACACCTGCTCGATTGCCTGACAACAACACGATCGCCGTACAACCAGGTACGGTCAGATCGGTCAAATCACGTTTGCCCAGTGTGCATC
This sequence comes from uncultured Granulosicoccaceae bacterium, assembly GCA_964646405.1. Lineage (GTDB taxonomy): Bacteria > Pseudomonadota > Gammaproteobacteria > Granulosicoccales > Granulosicoccaceae > CAKZSB01. The sequence goes on from CAZYDV010000247.1 coordinate 1,295, forward strand.
GCAGATTGCCGCGGCGCGCGATTTCGAGAATGTCGGCCGGGCTTAGGCCATCGGTGCTGCCTGCCATACCGGCCAGCGCAGAATCGGGGTTGAGGTGTTGCTGGTTGCAGCGCGCCGCATACTCAAGACAGACATACAGCGCATCATTTTTTAGTTGTTCTTGCAGACTGCGGCGATTCTGACTCAAGCGATACCCCGACTCAACACGATAGAAGATGCCACTAGCCCGGACTATTCATGAAATTGGCGATTTCTCACTTGATCCTTGTTCCCGCAGCGAATCCCGCCCCCTTGCAAATATCAGTCAATATTCGACGCGGTCGCGATATCCTCTGCAGAAACAATTATCTTCGCGATATTCTCGCCCCTTCATGAATAATCCAGGCGTGTGACTGCGGCAATCCATCGCGCTGAACAACGTCGCGTGGGATAGCAATTGGTGTGCCAGAGAGACTGTGCCGCTCATGGCGGCACAGTCGAGTACTACTGGCTAGTATACTGCCGGCAGATCACAGTCGCAGGGCAGCATCGGCCCCTCGAACAGCGCCACGTCGACGTAGGGTGCCGCCGCATCGGCGCTGAAACCTTCAACAGCAGATATAGCCCACTCAAGCTCAGCGTCGCCTGTAGCCAGCACATCGCCAAACTCTAGCACCGTGTCGGCAGACTCACCATCGGCAAGCGTCACCTGCTTCAGTGCCGGTGCTGACGGGTCGATGGTATCCAGCGATACAGTCGCACTGTCGGTTTTGCCATCGGCATCGACAATGGTGTAATCGAAACGCTCGCTGCCGACATTGGTCGACGCCAGATACTCGAATGCACCACTGGCGAAATCAAACTCCAGGCGCCCGCCACCCGCAGTGGGAATGTTCAGCGTCGCACCATCGATTACAGCCGTGAGTGGCAGAGCGCTGGCCGTTATATCACTGCCATCGAAACGGTAAGTTTCACCGTCTATCTGAATTGACTGAATGCTGATGCCGGTTCCCGCTGGACCATCAATACCATCGCCAGTGTCCTCAGTCAGCACGTTACCAGAGACAGATTCACTGATCAGCTCAAGCAGCCCCGATGGCAGATCATCAGCCTCGGCCACCTCGACTACCAACGGATCATCACCTACTACATCCGGATCATCACCAACGGTACCCGGCTCATGCGCCACCTGCTCCAGCGCATCAAAGCGGTCGATGCCGCCGCCAAATCCCACCGCGACGGCGGTATCGAAATTGGTGTCGACAAAATTCTGCCATACCGCGACCTGCGCATCGGACAACAGGTGGGTGTCCGGATCTCCGCCGACACTGGGCTCACCATCAGACAAGAAGTAATAGTTTGTCGCCGCGGCGTCTGGCATTGGATCGGGATTTCCCGCGCCGTCGATGGCAAAGTACTCCATGCTGGCGTTGATTGCCCCCTCATAGTTGGTGCCGGCACCCAGCGAGAGATTGGCGACAAACGCTTCGAGTCCGGCAGTGCCGTCAGGCGTGGTCACATCGAACCAGCCAGAGACCTCATCCGGGTTGTCCGGGTCGGTGCCAACGGCAACGGTGTCACGATCAAACGCCACCACCTTAACTGCTGTCACCTGCTCACGGGCGGCAAATTCAATCACCGCGTCGCGAGTAACTTCAAGTCGCGTTCTGGTTGTGCCGTCGGCCAGTGTCACTGACGCATCCATACTGCTGGAGCGATCGATGACCATGAACGCATTGAGGCTCTGCGCTCCGGACACCGGCACCGAGTAATCGTTGTCCGTGGCCATCGGGCCTGCGTCTGCAGCCTCAATGGTGGCAGAGTCCTGATCGTCTTCGGCGGGCTGGTTATTTCCGGGCGTGGAATCGGGATCGACCTGATCCGCGGTGGCCACTTGCGCGTGATTAACAATGGAACCTGACTCATCGACGATCGTCGTCAGCTCCAGCGTCGCGCTGTCACCACTGGCCAGATCGCCAATTTCCCAAACGCCACTGGCATCGTCAAACGATCCGGCCGACGCTGTTGCACTGTCGAAGGTGACTTCGGCGGGCAGCACATCACTGACGCTGACACCGGTGGCATCGTCCGGTCCGGCGTTCGCTACACCAATCTGCCAGGTGACTTCCTCGCCAACCGCAGGCGCGTCGTTATCGACCGACTTCACCAGTTCAATATCGGCGGCTACCGCATCGACGCTGGCATCGTCTTCGTTGTTACTGTCGTCCGGATCAAAGGTGTCAGAGCTGATGGTCGACACATTGACCTGAGCACTCGACGGATCATCGACACTGGTGATCATGATCAGAGTGGCGGTCTCACCACTGTCCAGCTCGCCTACGGTCCACAGGCCTGTGTCCTCATCGTAGGTGCCGACGTTGGCGGCGGCAGTCAGTAAGGTCACACCGTCTGGCAGGACATCGTTAACCACCACTCCGCTCGCGCCATCCGGACCGTTGTTACTGGCCTCGATCGTCCAGATCACCGATTCGCCAACATCCGGCGTCTCGCTATCCACGCGCTTGGCCACAGCCAGATCAGCCGCTACCGCATCGACGCTCTCCTCGTCGCTGTTGTTGCTGTCGTCCGGGTCGAAGGTGTCAGCCGTGATCGTCGAGGTGTTCACCTGCGCACCATCCGGATCGTCGACCGTGGTCTCGAGCACCAGCATCACGCTCTCGCCGCTTTCGAGTTCGCCGATCGTCCAGAGTCCGGTATCCTCATCAAAATCGCCGATTTCAGCCACCGCATCGGTGAGTGTCACGCCATCCGGCAGCACGTCGGCCACCTCCACACCCAGTGCTGCATCTGGCCCGTTGTTGCTGGCAATAATCGTCCATTCGACCAATTCACCGGCATCCGGCGTCGGGTTGTCGACCGACTTCTCTACCGCCAGATCGGCGGCTACCGCATCGACACTCGCCTCATCCTGATTGTTGCTCTCATCCGGATCAAAGGTGTCAGAGCTGATAAAAGCGGTATTCACCTGCGCCACTGATGGATCATCGACACTGGTTGTCAGCGTCAAAGTGACACTGTCGCCGCTGGCCAGATCACCGATATTCCAGCGCCCCGTGGCCGCCACAAATCGGCCGCCCTGGGCAACAGAAGACAGCAGCGTCACGCCATCGGGCAGTACGTCAAGCACCTGTGTGCCGGTGGATAGATCAGGGCCATTGTTGGTGGCAACAATTGTCCAGGTAACCGATTCACCGGCATCAGGCGTCGCGTTATCAACGCTTTTCTCAACTGTCAAATCCGCCAGCACGGCATCAACTTCGGCATCGTCGGTGTTGTTGTCGGGGTTGAAGTCGAAGGTATCGCTGTCGACGCTGCTGGTGTTCACCTGCGCATCGGGATCGGTCACGGTAGTGACAGCCTCAAGCGTGACACTCGCACCACTGGCCAGATCGCCAATCGTCCACAAACCTGTGTCTGCGTCGAATGCGCCGACCTCGGCATCGTGACTGACCAGCGTCACACCGGCTGGTAGCGTGTCGCTCAACACCACGTTCTCGGCCGTATCTGGCCCGTGATTGGCAACGACAATACTCCAGGTGACATCATCACCCAGATTCGGCGCCGCCTGATCAACGGTTTTCTGTACACTCAAATCTGCCGCCACGTCGGCGTCGGTCGTGGCGAAATCGTGATTGTTGCAGTCGTTGGGATCGAACGTATCCGACAACGCCAGCGCGATATTCATCTGCAGATCCGAATCGGTCACTACCGTTGTGATCTCCAGCGTATGACTCTCGCCACTGGCCAGATCACCCAGCGACCAGGTGCCGGTATCCTCGTCGTACTCGCCGATACTCGCCGTATCCGACACATGCTCAACGCCGTTTGGCAGGTTGTCGAAGACCATGGTATTCACCGCCGTGTCCGGCCCCAGATTGGTCACCGTCATCGACCAGGTAATTTCATCGCCAACATTCGGGGACTCATCACTGACCGACTTGACCAGTTGCAAATCTGCCGATTCGGCATCGGTAGTCGCCGTGCTGGTATTGTTGCTCTCGTCAGTATCTTCAGTGCGACTGACCACTGTCGAGGTATTCTGAATCGCATGGGCTGCATCCTCGACCGTGGTCGTGATCGTCAGCGTCTCTGTCGCACCTGCGGCCAGATCACCAATCCACCACTGATCGCGATCAAGATCGTAAAAGCCGGTGGTCGCGTCTTCAGATTCAAGTCGCAAACCGGCAGGCAGTTCATCGCGAACATTGACACCGGTGGCATCATTCGGCCCGCCGTTGTGGACAGTGATGGTCCAGGTGACGGTTTCGCCCAGCGCAGGCGTACTGTTGTCGACAACCTTATCAACACTCAGATCCGCACGGCCGCCGTATATGGTGGCGCTGTCGGCGTTGTCGTTTGGATCGGGATCAAACGTATCGCTCTCAACACTGGCGTGGTTGGTCTGGGTAGTGGATTCATCGACCGTTGTCACCAACGTCAGGGTTGTCGTGGCACCCGGCGCCAGATCATCGACGCACCACTCGCCGGTGACCGGATCAAACTTGCCGGTTGTCGTGCTGCTGCTGACGAGCGTCACACCGGCTGGCAGATTGTCAGTCAGAATAACGTTACTGGCAGCGTTCGGCCCCTCGTTGGTCAGCACCACTGTCCAGGTAATCTGTTCACCGATTTCCGGGTGGGTATTGCTGACCGTTTTATCAACGTTCAGGTCAGCGGCTTCGCCTGTCGCGTAGATGCTGGCGGTCGCCGTGTTGTTGTCCAGATTCGGATCAAAGTTACCACTACTGACCGTGGCCGTATTGTTCTGCACCGAGTTGGCATCTGTCACGACGGAATCGATGACAAGTGTCGCTGTTCCGCCACTCCACAGATCACCGATAAACCACTCACCTGTAGACTCGTCGTAGTCGCCTATTGTCGCGTTGTCCAACACGTGACGGACACCTTCAGGCAGCATGTCATTGACCTTGACCGTGGTGGCGGTGTCCGGCCCGTCATTGATCACCGAGATCGTCCAGCTAACCTGCTCGCCCACTTCGGGTGAATGCTCGGATACGGTTTTTACAATGCGCACGTCGGCCGAAGCCACGTGCGTGGATGCTGAATCGGAGTTGTTATCCGGGTTGGGATCTACGCTCGAACCGGCAACAGTTGCAGAGTTGGTCTGCATGCTGCCCACCGTCTCGATGATCGATTCGATATTAAGCGTCGCCGTCGCACCGCTGGGCAGATCGCCAATGAACCACTGGCCGATGTTCTCATCGTATTCACCAACAGTCGCATTATCACCTGTATGACTGAGCCCTCCTGGCAAAGTATCGTAGACTATGACGTCAGTCGCCGTCTCAGGTCCGTTGTTCGTCACATTAACGGTCCATCGAACAGCATCACCCTGATTTGGGGAAGGGTTATCTACAGTTTTGCGGATATCGAGATCCGCTCCGGAACTTGGCCTTGCCATGTACTGAACACCTCTTCTTGGGGAATGACTCGCCTAACCTGGCGAACGAAACACAAAGCGATGTCGCGAGTGCAGGCTTTGCGCCAACCGTTTGTGAGGCGTATCTCGAAAAGCGTGTGCTAAAACCGGAGCGAAATCTCTCTTCAGCGCTCAAGTGCGCATGGCTAACGTACTATCTATCAGTGAGTCACCAGCCCTGCTAACCGTACCCACAGCGTCGAAACCACTGTTAAATATTGCAACGGGCGCAGAAATTCATCCATCGCGTCACGCTGATCTTCAAATAAAAACTACCCGGTTAACCCGCAATCAGATACCCGCGAAAACTCTATTACTAATAATTCGGACATAAAAAAATGCCCTATCAACTTTTCTACGCACCCGGCAGCGCATCAATGGGTGTGCAAATGATTCTGGAAGAGATTGGCGCGCCCTACGAGTTGCTCGAATCCACCATCGATCCATCCAAACCTCGCCCGGCCGAGCAGTTGGCACACAACCCCAACGGGTGGATACCGGTACTCGTGACGGGCGACCACGCCATGTATGAATGCGCAGCCATCACGGTATTTCTGTGCGATCGACACCCGGCCTCAGGCCTTGCACCCACCATTGACGACCCGCGCAGAGGTCGCTTTCTACAAACCCTGGTGTACTTTTCAAGCTCGGTGCAAACCGCGTTTCAACTGAGCTACTACCCGCACCGATTCGCCGACACCAAAGCCGACGAGCCCGGTGCACAACGACGCGGCAATCGCCGACTACGCGAAACCTGGCAGGTTATCGACGATCAGATCGGTGAAAACCAATGGATACTAGGTGAGTCATTCAGCGCCGCCGACATTTACCTCTTCATGCTGACGACCTGGCTAAAGCCAGAGCGGGGTCACCCGACAGTGAGCGAGTTCACAAACGTGCAGCGCATTGCCGATCGCGTCAGTCGAAGACCCAGCGCCCGGCTCGTGTATCAAATCAGTTAACAGCTATGCCGGATCAGTGCGACGGGTTCGCACCCGGGCAAGCAGCTGGCCAACCACGATTAAGCTCATCGGCGCAGTCATCACTAAACGGTTAAAGGACCCACCATAAGTTTATCGTACCGAATATCAATACTTTTTGAAAACGTTAGTCAGAGCTACCAGCTCAAATGCAACGACTGGTTTTTTCTGAACCAAAAAAAATCAACGTAACGCCACTGTGGCCTGCCTCGCTCCAAATTAGCGTCTCGACCGGGCCACTTGTGTATGTAAGGGTAATTGGCCGCTGCACCACCCGCCTGCCCCAAACCGCTCCAAACCTCCATCACACAATCTTACAAGCAATGGCTATCACCCGATAAGCAGCGCCACTGACAGCAGACCGGCTATGCCCAGTTATTCCAACTATCACAGAAACGTTAGATCTGAAATGAGAACGAACGCAGATACATTTCGTCAATAATGGTGTGACAGGCACAGACATTCACCCGGGTAATGTCATCAGTCATTCACAGGATGAAACTTTTACAAGTTTCACTAACCCACAATGCATCGGGAGATACAGCAATGGGACATCTGATGAATACACCGGCTCGTAAATTATTGAGCGCAAGTTGCGCAACTGCCCTACTGACAATTGCCGGCTGCTCGAGTGATAACGACGTGACTGTCGTCGACAATGGCGATCCCGCAAGCGACCCCGCAGGCGGCGTATTTGTCATGAGTAACTTGCTTGACGCCAACACGGTGGTCGCCTATCAGCGCGCCGCAGACGGCACGCTGACCCTGGCTGGCGAATTCGCCACTGGCGGTCAAGGGGGTGACTTCGATGGCGGTGAAGGCCTCGACCCGCTGATTTCGGCCTATGCATTGATCAACACACCTGACAACGAATATCTGATGGCCGTCAACGCTGGGAGCAACACCGTCACTGTCATGCAAATCAATGACGACATGACCTTGGAGGTCGTCGACACCGAATCCACCAATGGCACTGGCCCCAATAGCATCGCCTACCACAATGGCGTCGTCTACGTCAGTAACATCGACGCTGATGGTGTATTCGCGGGCGAACCTGATCAGGAGGGATCCATCACCGGCTACACCTTTGCCGCAGGCGATCTGACACCCATTCCAGATTCCACTCGCGATCTGCCCAACCGCCCGTCGGCCATTCGCTTTTCACCCGATGGCAACTACGTCATTACCGCCAGTATCAACGCGGGTTCCGCGGCACTGGCCAGCGGTAACAACGATGAACTGATCGTCTTCGGACTCGACAGCGCAGGCGCACCTGGCGCGGCACCGGTCAGTGGTGCCACCTCTACCGAAGTGGGCAACGCTGAGGGGCGCAACCTGCCATCGGGTATTGGATTTGAAGTCGTCGATCGTGCAGACGGTACCTTTGTAATCGTGACTGAGGCGCGCGAGTTTCAATCACTGGGACAGCCACCTGCCTTCCCCAATCTGCAAACCGGTTCGGTTTCAACTTTCAGGCTGGATGCCGGGGGGCAGTTGGCCGCCGGACAACTCGACTTACTTGCGGGACAAACCCCCACGGTTGGCCAGCGCACCGCCTGCTGGATCGTGTTTTCACCAGACGGCGAGTTCTTCTGGGTGTCCAACGCACTGGATGCGAGCATCTCGTCGTACCGCTTTACTGATGACAGCGGCAATATCGAGCTAGTCGAAGTGCTCGCCGCCACCGGCAACCAGCCGACCAGTACCGATCCGGCAACCGCATTCGCAACGACTGATGGCTTCATCGATCTGGACATCACAGACGACGGCGCCTACCTCTAC
>CAZYDV010000248.1:0-9426 GCA_964646405.1 uncultured Granulosicoccaceae bacterium
TCGCGCAGCACCTGTTCGATCACGTCCAGCGACAGGTCGAGCCGGTCGGCCTCTTCGGCGTCGATGTTGAAGCCCATATTGGCCGATTTGGCGAGCATCGCAAGCGAGCGGGTGCGCGCTACAAGCTCGACCATGACGCGATCTTTCTGCAGATATTCGTAGCGCGGGTAGAGCGCCGAGAGCTTGACCGATATTCCCGGGTTATCTGCGACACTGTCGTGCTGGCTGCTGCCGCCGAGTGACGATATGGCCTGAGAGTATGCCAGGTGAAAGCGGCGCGCATCGTCATCTGTCTTCGCCGCCTCGCCCAGCATGTCATAGGAATGGGTATACCCTCTGGCGCGCGCGATCTCCGAGCGTTTGACCGCGTGTTCGATATCGGTGCCGAGCACGAACTGGTTGCCCAGTTCGCGGATCGCCTGGTTGACGGCGGTGCGGACCACGGGTTCGCCAAGGCGGCGCACCAGGGAGCTGACGACGCCGGCAATACCGGTGTGTTCGTCGGCGATGATTTTGCCCGTCAGCATCAGCGCCCAGGTCGAGGCATTGACCAGCGATGAGCTGGACTGGCCCAGGTGGGTGCCCCAGTCAGCGGGCACGATCTTGTCGTGAATCAGCGCATCGACCGTTGCATCGTCCGGCACGCGCAGCAGCGCCTCGGCCAGGCACATCAGCGCGACGCCCTCGTCTGAGCTGAGACCGTACTCGGCGAGAAACGTCTCCATCAGGGCGGGGTCGGCGTGTTCGCGAATGGAGACGACGAGCTGTTCGGCAAGTTCTGTCGCCTCGTGACGCACTCGCCGGCCAGGATCGCCGACACGGCGTAGTTGGCGGATCACCGCGGGCTCATCTGCCAGCACGTGAGCGCGAAGCTGTCGCCTGAGCGTGGCCAAGTCGAGTGTATCCATGAAGGGTTACCCAGTGTGATGAATCGCCAGGCGCGCGGTATGAGGGCGCCAACGGCAAAATGCCGGCGGTGAGCGCGAAGTTTAGGCAAAAACCAGCGGATGGGCGTCAATTTTCTGTATCTCTGCCCGTGTGGTCGAGTACCTGCCGGCGGTTAATCGAACGCGCAGCGCGAGATAAAGTGAGTCGCCCGTCGACTATTGTTCAATCCCGGCTCGGTGCGCTTTAACAGGGAATTTTGCCATCGCCGGAAATTGTTGATGGATAACAACAGTTTGCCGAGATCGCGCCTTTCGCGATGATCGGTTTGCCAACTCGATCACTCTGATTAGGCGTTCAAAGTGCCTGATTTACAACCGATAGTTTGTATTGGATCGGGGAATACCGAAAGTGTCGTGATGATCGTCAATGTGCCGGAGAGGATGTCTGCATCCGGTTTGCCACGATCGGTGTGGGTCAAGCGACCGGCGAGTCTCCAGTAGAGGCAGTGGACAGATGAACAATCTGCATCAAGAACCGCAGCGTGAAACCGGCAAGGCAACGGCTATCAACGGTGCCAGTACCGCCGAGCTTGCGGCAGCCATCGAGCAGGGCTGGGCCGCTCGCTGGGATGATTGTGCGCATTGCTATGCGACAGCGGACGAACACCTGGCTGTTTGCGAGGAGCGCGACAATCCGCAATTGACTGCCAGTTGCCTGCGCACGCTCGCCTGGTGTGCGCGCTGGAAAGGCGACTTTAACGAATCCCGCACCTACGCCACGCGCGCACTTCGCATGCTGAACAGCACTAGCGACGCCGAAGTTGCTGCAGCCCTGTACTCGGTGCTCGCGCAGGTTGAATTCTGCCTTGGCGATCCGGCACGAGCCATCGACTGTTGTGAAAAGGGTCTGGCGCTGATCGAGCAGACACAGCCCGGTGAGAGTCACATTGATCTGTACAGCACCCAGGCGGCACTGTTTCGCTACCAGGGGCAGACCGACCAGGCCCACCATTGTCTGGAACGGGCGCTGGCGATTGCGGTGGGTCGTTTTGCGCACGATGAAATTCGCGTCATGTGCAACCTGGCCCGTTTGCAGGCGCAGTTGGGTGATCTGCCAGCGGCGCGCATCACGGCCGAGTCTGCCTATCGACGTGCACCCGACAACCCGTGCTACTTGCTGCGCGGATACATACACGAATTGCTCGGCTCTGTCTGTCTGTTACAGGATGACCTGCAGACCGCGCGGCGGCATATCGAAGCTGGTTTGCAGTTGGCGCTCGATCGCAGCGATCGTCGGCTCGAGTGTGAGATACGCGGTGCGGTTGCCGCCTATCACGCCGCCAGCGGTGATCTGGCGCGCGCGCTGGATGTTGCGCGGGCGGGATTGCGGGTCGCCGAGCAGTTGCAATTCAGGCTCTGGGAAATAATGTACCTGGAACAAATATCCGGGCTACACGAAAAACTGGGTGAATATTCGCAGGCACTGACGGTTTTCAAAAAATACCACGAACAGAAAAAGGCCATTTTCAATTCCGACTCCGAGTTGCGGCAACAGCAGTTGCGCTCGACGCTGGAGAGCCAGATCGTGCGGCGCGAATCGGCGCTACTGGCAGAGAAAAACCGGCAGCTTGCCGCTGAATCGGAAAAACGCCGGGCGATCGGTCGGCAGTTGTCCTATGTCGCCAATCGCGATGCGCTGACGGGTCTGCTCAACCGACAGGCCTTCGATCGCAAACTCGGTGAACTGATCGATGGCCTGAGCAACAGCGGCGAGCAACATGTGCTGCTGACGATCGATCTGGATCAGTTCAAAGTGATTAATGATGCCGGCGGCCATCATACCGGTGACCAGATTTTGCAGCAGGTCTCGGCGCTGATTCGCAAACGGCTTCGAGCTGGTGACGTGCTGGCGCGCATCGGCGGTGACGAATTTGGTGTGCTGCTGCAGGGCTGTCAGTTCAACGCCGCGATTGATGTGGCCACCACCTTGCGCGAGGCGATTGCAAGCTATCGTTTAACGGGTGATGACGCACAGCCACTGAGTGTAACGGCCAGTGTTGGTGTCGTGGTGTTGAACGACGCCATCGACAGCGCCGAGCAGGCGATGAAGTACGCCGACGCGGCCTGCCATTTGGCCAAGGAGCAGGGGCGTGATCGGGTGCATTTACACACTGCCGACGATCCCGAACTCAATTTGCGAATGGATCAGATGCAATGGGTGGTCAGAATCAATGAGGCGCTGGAGGCCAATGAATTCGAACTTTACTGCCAGCCGATCAGTTGGCTGAAAAGCGAGTCGCCATGTTGTTCGCATGTTGAAGTGTTGTTGCGTCTGCGCAACCGCAATGGAGATATGGCGTATCCGCGAGATTTCATTCCGGCGGCTGAGCGCTACGGGGTGATGCCGCGCGTCGATCGCTGGGTGTTTCGACGCACGATCGACTGGCTGGTCGACAATCGCCATGTGATAGATGATCTGAAAGTGGCGATCAATCTCAGTGGCGATACGCTGTCAGACGCGGCGTTTTTCGAGTTTGCTGCCGAGCAGGTGGCGCGACTGGACGGGGCGACGGTGCCGATTATTCTCGAGATCACCGAGACTTCGGCGATTCGCAATATTCATCTGTTAAAAGAGTTTACCGATCGGATGCGATCACTCGGCATCCGTTTTTCACTCGATGATTTTGGCAGTGGCCTGTCATCGTTCACCTGCCTGAAATTGCTAAACGTCGACTACCTGAAGATCGATGGGTCGTTCGTGCGCGACATGCTGAGCGACAAGCGTGCCTGTGCCATCGTGCAGTCGATCAATCATATCGGGCAGAGTCTGGGCCTGTCGACCGTGGCCGAATACGTCGAGAGTGAGGAAATCGCCCAGTCGCTGCGAAACATCGGCGTTGACTACGGCCAGGGTTATGCGCTCGGTCCACCATCGCCACTGGCGGAATTTCTGGGCGCTGACAAGTTGCCCGATATCGTCGGCGGCAATTGACGACACAGCGATGGTTCGCGCCGCTAGCCCGGATTAACTATGAAGGGCCAAGCGAGAAAACGTCAATTTCATGAATTTTCCGGCCTAGGCGCCCGCAGCTTTACCGAGCAATCTAAGTTCGGCGTTTGCAAGCGGTTTGAGTTCGCGATGCCGCCCGAGTGGCTGCGCACTGAACACACACTCGAGTATCTGCAGTGGATCACCGTGCGAGACCAACACGATGGTTCGACCCTGGTGTTGTCGCTCGATTGACTCAACCAGTGTGGCCATTCGTTGGGCCACCGCGTTTACCGGCTCAACGTCATTAGCGGCAACCGCTGCATCGAGTACGTCTGCCTGCCAAACGCTCTCATAGGCATCGGCGCTGCCCAATTCATAGCCACCGAAAAAGCGTTCGCGTAACAGAGGCGTGATCTGCACATCGGTCTCGGTGCGCAGAATATCGGCGGCGATCTTTGCGGTCTGCGCGGCGCGTGCAAAGTCTGAAGTGATAATCAGGCTGTGCCGATCGGGTGCGGCCAGGCCAAAGCCTCGCAATACTTCGGGCGCAAGCGATTGATGGCACTGCTGTCGACCGGTGTCGGTCAGGCCGTAGCCTTCGCAGCCGTTGACTGGATCACTGACCACGATACCGTCGACGTTGGCTTGGCTCTGGCCGTGGCGCAACGCCAGCCAGTGATTACGCAACGGGCGAGGGATGTCGATGTTCATGCGTAATACCAGGCCGGCGAGTAGCGGCGTATTATAACGGTGAGTGTGATGGATAAATACGACAGGGCGGGCCAAATGCGCGAATACTACGCGTCGCGTGCACAGGAGTACGACGCAATCTACCACAAGCCCGAACGCCAGGCGGATCTGCAGGCGCTCCGGCGCGAGCTGCCGCAACGGTTCGTCGATACACACCTGCTGGAAGTTGCCTGCGGTACCGGCTACTGGACCCAATGGCTTGCCGGGCAGTGCCGTACCATCGTCGCTCAGGACATCAACATGGAAGTACTGCAGGTGGCGTCGCAGCGACTGTCCGGCGCTCAAAATGCGACGCTGGTCTGTGAAGACGCCTTCGCGCTTGCATCACTGGCACGGCGATTTAATGCCGCATTTGCCGGCTTCTGGTACTCGCACCTGCGCATGGATCAGGTGCGGAGCTTTCTCGAGTTGTTGCACACACGCCTGTTGCCCAACAGTCTGGTGGTGTTGCTGGACAACCGCTACGTCGAAGGCAGCAGCACGCCGATCTGTCGGCGTGATAATGCCGGCAATAGTTGGCAGATGCGCACCATCGCGCAGACCGGTGAACGCTATGAGGTATTGAAAAACTTTCCCGATCAACAGCAGTTCACGCGCCTGCTGCCACCGGGCGTGCACTGCGTCGAGTTTGTCGAAATGCAGTACTACTGGTACGCGTGTTACCGCCTCGGTGAGTAGGTCGCTGCACAGCCAGCCTGGGCGGTGTGTCGAGAGGCGTCTGGCCGTTCTTGATGTTGATGGTGCTGACGGTTGTACTGTTGTATCTATGGACAGATCTGGCACTTTATATACCGTTTAAACGGTAACGGGCCAATCGGTATGCGAGGTGGATTTCACCTCATTTTGCGATTATGTGCTTGCTGTGCCCGTGAATACTGGGCACCCTTCTGGGGTTATAGATCGTTCACTATTTTGGAGTCGAGAATGGGTTTACTGGATTTTGCTTCATCAATGGGTAAGAAGCTGTTTGATTCGGACGATGACGCGCCGGAAAAAATCAAGGCGGCAATCGAACAGGATAATCCGGGTGTCAGGGATTTGAATGTCGGTTTCTCTGGCGGCAAGGTATCGTTAAGTGGCAGCGCAGAGTCGTCTGAAGCGATGGAAAAAGCGGTGTTGATTGCCGGCAATACGCAGGGTGTCAGCGATGTTGATATCGGCAGTCTGGATGCCCCGCAGCCAGAGCCGAACATCGAGTACTACACCATTCAATCCGGTGACACGCTATCGAAAATCGCGAAACAGTATCTCGGTGATGCAATGGCCTACACGAAAATATTCGACGCCAATCGTGAGGTAATCAAGGATCCGGATCTAATCTATCCTGGGCAAAAAATTCGAATCCCGATGGGTGGTGCCAAACTCACCTGATCATCTGTACAGGGCGGCGGACATCACTGCCGCCCTGTCAGGCGTTGCCTTGGTAGACTGATCGCATCTGTCCCGACTGCGGCTGACTTAGCCGCCCGTGATCGTGTCTTCTACACTGCGCTGGCGTGGCGGCCGCAGTTGATGACACCAGCCTTTTCAAGTTTATCGATCTGCTCCTGGCTCAGTCCCATTTCACTGAGCATGGCATGTGTGTCCTGGCCCAGTTCGGGTGCTGGCCTGGCGGGTAGCGTAGTACCTGAAAATTTCAATGGGGTCGTCAGCATGTTGAATGTATCTCCACTGGCGTGTTGAAGCGCATGCACCCGGCCGCGTTCACGGACAAATGGATTGTCCAGTGCCTGGCCGACATCAAGCAATGGGGCGGCCGGTACTTTCCCGGCAAACCGGGTCATCCACTCAGCGGTTGTTCGATGTGATAACGCCTCATCCAGCAATTCGCAGATCAACTCCCGGTGTTCGAACCGTTCTGCAAACGTAGTGAAGCGCTTATCGCTCTGGCTCCACTCGGGATGGCCGACGATTTCACAAAGTACGGGCCAGAATTTTTCCTTGTTACACATGAGGAATATCCATCCATCGCCCGTGCGGTAGAGCGCGCAAGGCGTGATTGATGGATGCGCCGAGCGTGGTTCGCGTCCCTGTGCCTGGCCGCTGTTGAGATACCAGCCAGCCAGATAGTTTAGATTGAATACGGCGGTGTCGAACAAGCTGACATCGACATTGCGACCGATGCCGGATTGCCGTGCCTTCATCACAGCGGCCAGAATGCCGAACGCAGTGGTAACCCCCGCCATGTAATCGACGATGGAAAGCCCCATTCGGGTCGGTGGACTGCCAGGCTCACCGGTCACACTGAAATAGCCGGCCTCCGCCTGCATTAGGTAGTCGAAACCCGGCCAGTTTTCTCGTTCGTTGTCGCGACCGTAGCCCGTCAGGTGGGCGCAGACAATCGCTTTGTTGTCGGCTGCCAGATCCTCGTATCGCAAACCGAGTTTGGCCGGAACATCGCCGCGCAGATTGTGCACCAGGACCTCGGCGGAGGCGGCCAGACGGTGCAAAATCTCCTGCCCCTGTGGCGATGCGAGATCCAGTGCGAAACTGCGTTTGTTGCGATTGAGACTTTGAAAGAACAGGCTTCGTGAGGTGTCGTCATCGTCTGCCGAGTCGATAAAGTGCGGGCCGACGTAGCGCGCGTAGTCGCCACCGGTTGATGGCGTCTCGATCTTGATGACTTCGGCACCTATATCAGCCAGGTGCTGCGTGCAAAAGGGGCCAGCACCGTATTGTTCAACTGACAGCACGCGCAAACCGGCCAGTGGCAGATCTGTCTGCGATCCAGGGACGTTTGTGCTCACGACTGTTTTTTGGCAACCAGGAAGCTGCGTTCGTAGTGCATGAAAACCGTGCCGTCGGCTTTTTTGCCAGTGGTCTTTACCGTCACGATTCCTTGCCCTGGACGCGAACTCGATTCGCGTTTGGACAGGACCTCGCTCTCGGCATAGATGGTATCGCCGGCGAACACCGGCGCCTTAAGAACGATCTCCTTCCAGCCCAGATTGGCGATGGCTTTCTGACTGGTGTCGCTGACGGACATGCCGGCCACGATCGACAGTGTCAGTGTGCTGTTGACCAGCGGCTTGCCGAATTCGGACTGCTCGGCATAGTGATTGTCAAAGTGCAACGGATGGGTGTTCATCGTCAGCAGGGTAAACCAGCTGTTGTCGGCTTCGGTGATGGTGCGTCCCGGCCAATGTTCGTAGATGTCGCCGACGGTGAAGTCGTCGTAGTCGCGACCCGGGTCGTCGCGATAGCGGTTCGGGCCGGTCTGGATGACGCCGGTCATAGCGGTTTTCCCCCATTTGTATCGAGCGCGGTTACGGGTACGACAAGGCAATGTGGCAACGCGATCTCATGTTATGTTGGTATCTTGTCAGGAACGAACGCGGGCCGCAAGAATTGGTGGTGCGCAGGTCGCCCTTGAGAAGTCAGTAACAGCCAGCCTTAAGATCCTATTCCATGAATCACGACAATTACACTATCGACGATATGCTGTCCGCCAAGGCAATCGCAGCCAGGGTGGAGAGTATGGCGCAAGAGATCAGCGAGTATTTTGCCGACAGCGAGAAGCTGGTGGTGATTGGTCTGCTGCGTGGCTCTTTCATGTTTATCGCGGATCTGGTTCGCGAGTTGTCGCTGCCGGTCGAGGTAGATTTTCTCGAGACGTCATCCTACGGAGATTCGATGGAATCCTCTCGCGAGGTGCGCATCCTCAAGGACTTGCGAGGCGAAATCAAGGGTCGCGATATCCTGGTGGTCGAGGATATTGTCGATACCGGCCACACCCTGAATCACGTCGTCGGTCTGCTGCGCTCTCGGCAGCCCGCGCGTATGATGGTGTGCGCGCTGCTCGACAAGCCCACGCGCCGCGAGGTCGACGTCAAGGCTGATATCGTCGGCTTTGAAATTCCGGATAAGTTCGTCGTCGGCTACGGTATTGACTACGCCCAGCGAAACCGCAATCTGCCTTATATCGGCGCGGTGCGGTTCACCGACTGATGCCAAGTGCACTTTAACAATCAAACTAGACAAATGAGTCAGCTGATCAAAGTCCATAGGTTTTAAAGGGATTCCTGTAAAATCTGACCAGGCTGGGGTCGTTGTTTAGGGCTGAGCACTTTGATCAACCGACCCTGCGGGAGGGAGCCCGTCAGTCGGCCGGAGCAGTCTGCTGCGCAATTAGGTTAAAGCGCTTGATAGGTGGCATACCGCGGCCGGCCAGGCATTGTCTGCGGGCTTCCGCCTTGCTGCGCAGCCGCGCGCCTCGACAAAACAGACGAACGCTCATTCGTACATTTTGAACGGTACAGTGCCCCAGGTCATCGGACCGTGATCCCCTGCAGTACCGTTGCCAGTAAATCGTCGGCAAACTGTCGGCTAAGTGCGGCGTGACCGGTCAGCAACCGATAAAAGATTGGGCCGTAGAGCAGATCGAGCGTGGTTTCAATGGGCGTGTCCGCCCGTATTTCACCTGATTCAATCGCCTGTTCCAGCAAGGCGTGCCCGTCACTGCGGTATCGCATGATCACCTGATTGCGAAAGGCCTTGAAGAGCTCTGTCTCCTGTTCAGCGGCTGCCATCAGCCACGTCACCTGACGGCCAATGGGTGAGCTGAATCGATCGACGGCACCTTGCAATTGCACGCGTAGTGCCTGCACCCCGATGGCATCAGTTTGCGGTTGAGACGGCTTATCAGCGTCTGTCGCCATGACGGCTGCCATGGCGAGCTCCAGCGCATTGGACCAGTAGCGATAAATAGTGGGTTTGCCGACGCCCGCGCGGGCGGCGACCGCTTCAACGGTGACCTGGCCAAAGCCTGAGGTGCTCAATATTTCGTGTGCAGCCTGC
>CAZYDV010000249.1:0-9400 GCA_964646405.1 uncultured Granulosicoccaceae bacterium
CTCGGCAGACATCTCCTGATTTTCACCGTCACCCAGAAAGGACTCGAGTTGATCACCCAGACCGCCAGCCTTCATTTTTTCCATTATGCCATTCATATCGAGCCCTTCGCCGCTGGTCAAACCCGACAAGGCCTCCATCATACCGCCTGCGTTGTCACCGAGTTTGTCGCCCAGCAACTGTTGCCCAAGTTTTAGTAAATCCACGTAATATCCTCGTCGAGGTGAAAAGAGAGAAGCTTGGTCCCGCGCAGGAGTCTGGTGCTTGCGCACCGCTTATTCAAGTAGCGGCAGCATTTGAACGGTTGTGCTTGGACTGCAGTGTTGTATTCCCTGGCCCGTCACTGTAGACATCCTCTTATGACGATCCCGGCGCAGGGGATATCATCTACAGCAACGCCAGGGCGGACCGGATTCCGCTCCCGCACAAAGGCAAGCTCTATAGGGTGCGCGAGGCTGCGAGTTCGGGCAATATTTTCAAACACTACAGCATTGCCAAAACTATTCACGCTCGACGAGATTGGACCACGTTATCAGATCTTGTAATAACATCTGATATTTCTAGCTGATGTACAGTTTGATCCACACGACCAGCTCAATCGCCGCAACACAGCAATAGGAGACATAGCTACGAATAGACGAGTGATACCATCGCAGCCTCAAACCATTGCTATCTACTACTGCCAGTTGATACATTGCCTTAGCTAAGGACGCCTGTAAAGACGATGCCTCCAGAACAGGAAATGCAACACAACTAGAATAAACCTACATAAGATCGCGCAACCGGTGCATGGCGGCTCAGACGCGCGAGCGTAGGATCGCACACCTTTAAACGACAGATCAACTTCGCTTTGCGAGATCGTCGTCAGCTACTCGCGTAGATAATCAACATAGAGTGCAGTCGCGCCGGCCACCGCTACCGGCATGACGAATAGATTAACCAACGGAATCATACTGGCCACCGCCACTGCTGAGCCAAACCCGTAGGCGACCCGACGGCGTTTACGCAGGGTTTGCCGAACCTCCTTGAACAACGCACCATGATTGCCCAGCGGATAGTCCAAGTACTCAAGCGCGAACATCCAGGCGCCAAAAAGAAACAGCAATAACGGTGCGACAAAATTAATCACCGGAACAAACTGCAGTAACAACAACGGGACGATGCAAAACACCAGGTAAGCCAGTTTACGCACCTCTGATCCCATCAGTCTTGGCAAGCTCTTCAACAGGGTGCGCCAGGAGGGCGCAGGGTCGGCATCGGCGCCGGTCAGATGCGCTTCTACTCGTTCAGCCAGCAAGCCGTTAAACGGTGCCCCAATCAAATTGGCGACCAGCGTAAATACAAAGGCAAGCGAAAAAACCAGAACCAGCGTTACCAACCAGTGCAACACGGTTTGCAGGGCCTGAACAATCCACCATTCTCCCCATCGCGAAAAAAGGGACAGGGAATCAAGCCAGCCCGTTGCCCAGGCATTTACCCACCACCCCAACGCCCCGAACACCATCAGATTTACCAACAGCGGCATCAGCACGAACCGCCGCAAGCCTGGTTGTCGGACCAAACGCCAACCGGTTGCGAGGTAGGCCGCTGATTGCATAAAACCGGGATTATTCCGTGACATTGCCAGTCGCTTGAAACATTGGATAGGGGATTGCTAAATACATTGCTTGTGAATAAGGGGTTTAGCGCGGCTTTACACGGACTATCCAGCAAAACAGAAATCGCCCGCGCACATCGCAATTTTGCGAGTGAATATTTCTACGTGCACGACGGTACCAGCGCGCAGTAAGGCAAGCGATATTGCCTGCACGCAATGGCAAAAACCATTTTCACCATCCACTGGTCGAATCACTGGCTGTCGGTGCTTCACTCGCTCACGCGTCGGGTTTCCCGGTCGGTACAACTTAAGCGCTGCACTCGCTCACACGTTGGGTTTCCCGATCGGTATAACCAAAACGCTGCACTCGCACACGCGTCGGGTTTCCCCGATCGGTATAACTAAAACGCTTCTCTCGCTCACACGTCGGGTTTCCCCGATCGGTATAACTAAAACGCTTCTCTCGCTCACACGTCGGGTTTCCCGGCCAGTATAACAAAAACGCTTCGCTCGCTTACGCGTCGGGTTTCCCGGCCAGAATAACTTATACGCTGCACTCGCTCAGGCGTCGGGTTTCCCGGTCGGACTAACTAAAGCGCTTCACTCTTAGTGTTTTCTCGATGCGGCTGGCATTGCCTTGCGCAACACCTGCCTCGGCGGAGAAATCACGCCAGCGTTTTACGGCATCTACCACTTCGTTGACGATGCCCTTCGCCTTTCTCGTCTTGATACCGCCTGCCGCTGCCAACGCGACTAAATCGGGCCACTCAAAGCCTGCGGTTTTTCCGTTAAGGCTCATCTGGTGTTTACTTGTCCAGGCACCTGACGGATTGTACGAATAGACAACATCGTAAGCGGGCGACAAACGCCACCGTCCCTCACGATCCATGAGAAAGGCGATATTTTTTACGTGATCGTCCTGGTTGCGTGCAACGACATTGAACACGGCACGACGAAACTGCTGTTCGATTTCTGGCATCGACAGACCGAGCAACTTCATCGTTTGTATCGCCTGCTCGTATGAATAGGCACCGGCGAGGTTGAAATCGAAATGCTGCAATGCCGCCAGCGATTGCATGTGCAGCTTGCGATTATTGTCGGTCCGATCAAATCGTTTTGTCATGAAGTGCGCACGCCCGCACTCGTGATGAAGCCGGCAACGGGCCATGTCTATTCCCGCCGCACGCGCCATCAGATAATACCCATATTCGATCAATCCAAAACCCTGCGGATCTGCCAGTTCCCTATCACGGTTGTTTGCGATGCCATCGAATTTCATCAACCACTGGCTGAAGCCGTCTGGCACATCCACCTGGCCGGAACGAAATTCACCGGTGGTTTCGTTCCATGCCAGTATCGCCTTTGCCCGCGCACCGCCCGCCGAAGTGCCAACGCGCAAAATGTCCTGAATCGCATCGGCATCGTTGGCACCGGTGAACTCACCTGCCAGTGACTGCCGCGCGTTGAGTACCCGATTGGCCAGTTTGACCAGCGCTTCAACCTGAAGGTTTTCCGCCGGTTTCATTGGCCTTGAGGTGGCCGGTTGAAATTCCAGCGCACCCATACCCTGAGTGCCAATATAGGTCAGCCGCTCCACCGGGTTGAACGACTCCGGCGGCCTGCCCTGCGTGGCAAGCCAGGCGTTTATCAACGCATTACCGAATTTGTCCGGCAGCGAATCAGCGATTAACCCGGGCAGGCGATTGAACGACTCCATCGACAAGGCTGGAAATTCGAAAATTCCCTCTGCCAGCGGCATCATGACCGGTGCAACCTGTATGTCGCTGGCAACGAAATCCGGGTGATATTGAAATACGCCGATTTCTCTGTCCGTATCCCAGGTGACCGCGGCAATGTCACGCCCCCATAACATCACTCGGGCGGTGGTCATCGTCAGTTACCCCACTCCCATTTCTCGTCGCTCGACCCGGGCTTACGCGGCGATGATGCCTTCTTGCGCTCGGCCTTACGGTTTGCGCGCTCGATGGGACGAATATCGGTGGCGGGCAGCAGGGCCTGCAGATGATCCCCCAGATCCAGCGCGACCATGACACGAATGAACGTATCGAGCGACACGCCTTCACCGTTTTCCATACGGCTGATGGTACGGCGCGAGACGCCCGCGGTTTCAGCGAGCGCGGTTTGACTGATGTTTTTCAGCAATCGAATGGAGGCAAGTCGGTCGCACAGCTCGAGCTCCAGTTGCTGACTACTCTGCAAAAGGGTTTTTTGGGACATATACTGCACAATATAGTACTTTTGGCGTCTAATTGATCAATATTAGTTACAATAGATATTCCTTATTTTGATAAAAATATTGATCAACATCTTTACATTACACCCTTTATGATCAATATATTACCCATTGAGCTGATCTCGTTGTTGACGCACCTGCCCCCTGTCGATCGACGCCGGCAGCACTCGCAACCCGGTCCCTGTAATATTCACCTGTTTTCCCGCTACTGAGGCCCAACCATGAAAATTGCCATCCTCGATGACTACGCCAATGTCGCCCTGCAGATGGCTGACTGGCAAAGCCTGGGCGGTGACGTAACGGTTTTTCAGGATACCCTGCCAGAATCACCGGCGCTGCTGGAACGGCTGCAGCCATTCGACGTCATTTGCGCGATGCGCGAGCGCACGCCATTCCCCGCCAGTGTGTTGAACGAACTGCCAAACCTGAAGCTGCTGGTGACCACCGGACCGCGCAATCTGTCGATTGACCTCGCCGCTGCAGAGGCACAGAACATCACCGTCTGCGGCACTGAATCGCGCAAAACCAGCACCTCGGAACTGTCGATGACCATGCTGCTGGCCTTGTCTCGGCGCCTGCTGCCCGAAGTCAGCGCAATGCACAGCAGCGGCTGGCAAACCGGCCTGGGCCGCGATCTGGCAGGCCTGACACTGGGGCTGATTGGCCTTGGCAAAATCGGCGCGCAAATGGCGGCACTCGGCAAGGCGTTTGGCATGGACGTTTGCGCCTGGTCTACCAATCTGACGGCCGAACGCTGTGCCGAACTGGATGTTGATCAATGCGACACCCTGGAAGCACTGATGGCGCGAGCCGATGCGATGAGTGTCCATCTGGTGCTGTCGGAACGATCACGCGGACTGGTGGACACCAGCGCCTTCGAGGCGATGAAGCCTGGTGCGATCCTCATCAACACCTCACGCGGCCCCATCGTTGATAACAACGCTTTGATCGCGTGTCTGCACCGGAAAACGGATTGCATGGCCGGTATTGATGTTTTCGACGAGGAGCCGCTGCCGTTCGATCACCCGATGCGTGATCGCGAGCTGATTGAATCCGGCAGGCTACTGTTAACGCCGCATCTGGGTTATGTAACCGAACAAACCTGGCGCGTTTTTTACCAGCAGACGGTCGAGGCGATTGCCGCGTGGCAGGCAGACAAACCGATCAGATTGCTAACGCCGGCATAGCCCGGGATGGCAACCGGCACCCAACTATTTGCGCTGCATCAGTAACGTTAACCCGGTTGCCATCACCGCCACGGCGAATACGATAAACGCAAAGCGGTAACTGGCAGACCACGCCAGCAGAACGCCAAACAACAGCGGCCCCAACAGCAACCCAAGGTAGGTGTAAAACTGGCTGGCACCGGTAAGTTGAGCCACTTGATCAGCGGGTGCCAACCGTGCCAACTCAGAAAAATACAATCCCACCCAGCCATTGCCCGTGCCACCGGCCACCACCACCACAAGCCCGATCCAGAACAGATGCCAGCCAGGACTGAAAAATGCCATCGCCAACAGCGCAACGCCGAGCGTTAAACAGATAACAATCAGAATGGACCCGGCCGACAACAATCGATCGGCGATTGAGCCAAGCAAGAGACGGGAGCTTATGCCAGAGATATGCAGTGCGGCAAATAACAACCCGGCCTGCTGCTCACTGAATCCGGCTTCTCGCCATACGTAAACCACGAGGTAAGTGGTCAGCGCCATTTGCGCCATCGCCAGGCAAAACGCCATCACCGTGAGCTTAGCCACGATCGGATCACGAACCACGCTGACAATGCCCCGCCAGGTTTTCGCCGCACTCACCGGCGCGACGACCCGCTGCGGATCGCGCCTGCCAAGCCCAATCCATCCGGCTGCCACTATCGCCAATACGGCCAGTAACGGAAACAATAAAACGGTTTTCTGCCACCCGAAGGCCAACATCAGTGGTGGCAGTAGCGCACCCGCTAAGACACCACCCGCCGGTGTTGCGCATTGCTTTATCGAGAAAACCAGCGCACGCCTGTCAACTGGAACAATCTTCGACAACACATGGGAGCCTGTGGGATTCATCGGTCCCGATGCCAGCCCCAGTATCAATACCATCGATAAAATTGCCCAAGGCGCCGAAAACAACAACATCGACACCGCCAACGCCGTCAGGCCCAACATCAGCCTGAAGACCCTTGTCGCGCCCAGCCGATCGACCAGGTCACCGGAGAACAGTCCACTGAACATACTGATGCCGTAGATGCACGCGACAAAAAAACCAACAGATTCAGGTGCAATCCCAAGATCCGGCGCCGCTATGGGTACGATGACGGGCAATGAGTAAATCGCCATCGTCATCAAAGACTGCATCGCAAAAATACCGCCAAGCCTTGGCAGCAACTTAGCGGGCTCGGCATGCGAGTCGTTGGTGTGGGGTTTGATCGCGTTCAATAGTAAAATGCTGGCAAGGGATCACTTGATACGTGGCACAGTATATCGACTCTCAGCTATAACAATCCCGCAAACGCAGATCACTATGCAAAAACTTGAAGTATTCCAGTCACTGTGGGCCATGAGTCGGCGCCACACCAATGGTGTCGTGCCAGACCTGGCTACGCAGTTCGAGAGGATCGCCACGGCAGGCTTTGCGGGCGTAGATATTGTCTTGGGAGATTTTTCAACAGCCGAGGTTGCCCCCCTACTACAGACTCACCACCTGACATGCACGATCACCGCCTTTCCAGACAGCATTCAGGCGCTCGCGCCCGCCATCGAAATGGCCGATCAGCTAAATGCCCGCCATCTCAATATTATTGGCAAGGTCTATCCGTTCAGCATTGACGAAGGCGCCGCCTTTATCACCGGATGGCTCGAACTGTGTCGCAACGCCGGGATTGTCGCCACCATTGAAACCCATCGCGACTGCATCACCACCGACCTGCACTACACCTTGCAACTCATGGACGCCGTACCAGACATACCGCTGTGCGCCGACCTATCGCACTTTGTGGTGGGGCGCGAATTTTCCCTGCCACTCAGCACACAGGTAGAGTCGCAAATCGAGATGGTGCTGAACCAAAGCACGGCCTTTCAGGGACGAATCGCCTCGCGTGAGCAGATACAGGTACCCATCGACTTTCCGCAACATCAGCGCTGGGTCGAGCTTTTCCAACGCTGGTGGACCTACGGCTTTGCCAGTTGGAAACAACGATCGGCAAGCGATGCCACACTCAATTTTCTCTGTGAGTTTGGCCCACCCGAATACGCCATCACCGATGCCGATGGACAGGAACTATCTGATCGCTGGCTCGAAGCACTGAAAATCAAGGCAATGGTGGAACGTATCTGGCAAACGACGTAGCGCTGGACAAACCCAGGCTGAGCCCTCTGGCTTTCACACGCGCCGTGCCAAACGGGCTCGCAGCGATACCAAAATGCGTTACAAGAGTATGATTTGTGGATAACATCCTGATATATCTGATTCTGACCGGCGTGTTGTCGCTACTGCAGTGTCGAGAGTCATTTGAAACCCTTCGCACCGGCGAGAAACCGACCAATATCGATTGGTCGTTTGCCTTTCTGGAATTCATCTGGCTACCGATTTCAATTGCGGTGCTTTACTATGGGTCGTTGACCCGATTCGAAACCATGGTCCCCGTTGGGTATATCGTACTCAGCCTGTATGGTTGGCTGCTCGGCTACCTGTACTACAAGGACGTTGATATCACAGAACACAGAGTCATCCTGATACCCACACCCTACCTCGCCTTTTCGCTTGTCTACTGCGCCTGTTTTTCGATTTACGCATGCTGGGTGTTTTACGATAGTTTGCCACAACGCAATGAAGTTCCAATACAGATCTGGTTTGCCCGGCACTGGATCGTTATAGCCGCTATAGCAGCTATTGTGTTGTTATTGAAACTCGCGACCACTCGATTCAGGAAATATTCACTCAACATACTGGATACCGCAATCACGGATGCAATCAATCGCGATGCCATTTGTGTTGAGCACCTGGGTACTGTGACAGCAGTTGAACTCGACGGTGACATCACTGCCGAGTATGAAAAAGATGTATTCGCGTACTACGTCACCGGTGAGAAATCTGAAGGGCTTCTGATAGCCAGGTTTATCACCGACGAAAACGATGACGAGCATATTGTTGAAGGGCTGATACAGTTTGAAGACGACTCAATCGTTGAGCTGGAAAACAAGACGTTTCGTGCGTAGCGCGCAACCGCATTTTGGTGGAGCCCATCGCCTCGTAAAAGCCAACACTAGCGAGCACCGTTGCGCCGCGCCTCGCGCTTGTCCTTGTAGAACTGCTTGTCTGCCACATAGATCGTTTTTTCTACCTCACAAAAAACACGCGCCCGGTCTATGTCTGTCAGGCTTGCGATTTTCACAATCTCGATTTCGTGGCTTTCGGCTACCTGGGCGCGTATATCTGCAAGCTCTGACTCGGTATAGCTGAAATCTGCGTACAGATCCTCGCGCGCCGGTGCTTTGAAGCGCACCTGTGCCGACTTGTCCCAGACGACGTAGCTATTGTCCAGCAGATTGATCAGCTGAACCATCGGGATCGGATCCACTGCCGAAAACATGCTGCCGCCAAAAATCGAGCCCACATAGTTCCGGTTTCTATAGCTGATTGGAAGCCGGATAGTCACCTGCCTGAGATCTTCAGACACCGTCTCTACGCGTGCCGTGGAACGGCGATACATCGGCGAGCAATTGAAACCCAGCTTCATCAGCTTATGCTGCGGAAACAGCTTCACGCCGTGTCTCGCGATCGTTTGATAGATAGTCATTTCATCTGCTTACAAAAATAGTCTGACCCACTGCGTGATTGCCCGATTTCCCGGTCGTCGCCAGCACGCAACCGCCACCCTTGCGACAATCGAGCCGGCAGTCGGCACAGCACATAGCACGGGCTCGATACACATCGGCATCGCCGAGAACAACCACACGGTGACATTGTCACTGATCTTCACGCACACCGGTAGTAGAGTCGAGTTGAAGCAACGGATCCAGCAGCGTTGGCCGGTTACCCTCGAAGGATAACAACACAATGCCTGCAGGCGAAATGGCCGACAGAACAAATCACCAGACGACCAGGCGCTCACCGAGCTACCACCCCAGACATGAGGATAATACCAGGACGAAACTACTCACACTGACTGTCACCGTATTGCTGCCGATGGTTTTTTTCCAGAGCAATGTCCTGGCTTTCGACGAGCAAAACGCCACTGCCGAGGCAAAACAAATCGCACAGGCATTCGGAAAATCACTGAAAACCGAGCTGGTCGCTGCCTTGCAGGCAGGTGGCCCGGAACACGCGTTAGGCGTTTGCCAAAGCGAAGCCATGCCGATCACCACGCAGACCGGCAAGGCCCACGACGCGACGGTCAGCCGCGTCAGCCTGAAGAATCGCAACCTGGACAATGTGCCCAATGAATGGCAAAGGTCAGTACTGGAAGACTTCGACAAACGCGCCGCATCCGGTGAGGATATCGCGAAGATGGCTTCGGTGTCGGTGGTACAGACCGACGATGGCAAACAGCGGCTACGCT
>CAZYDV010000250.1:0-9382 GCA_964646405.1 uncultured Granulosicoccaceae bacterium
CCGATACACCTCGACCGACAGCGCCTGCAGCACCAGCGGCCGTGCCGCCAGCTGCCGCCAATCCGGCACCTGCCGCTGCGGCTCCACCTGCCAGCAGGCCGGTCAGGCCACTGCCGAAGTCGGAACCGCCGAATTTATCCATCAGACCCTGCGGCATTGATGCGCCGATGTTGCCGCTTTGGGATTTGAGCATGCTGGCCAGACCGCCCGCGTCGAGTCCGTCGCTGCGCGACTGGCGCTTGAGCAGGCCCATAATCATCGGTGTCAGCATACCGAGCAGGGATCCGGTCGAACCTTTGCCCAGACCGGTAAAAGAAGACAGGCTGCTGATCATGCTGCTGACACCGCTGTTGCCGAACAGGCCACCCAGGCCCTTGGTGCCCGCTTCGATCAGTGAGGATGACTGATTGCCGCCGATCATCGAGCCGATGTTGTCGACGATGCTGTCGTCCTGTGAATCCACCATGTTGAACAGCGAGGCAGCGCCTTTGTCCGTTTGTGCCGCCTGGCTGATACCACCCAGCAGCGTAGGAAGCGCGCCATCGATAGCAGATTGCGTGCGCTCTTCCGTCTCGCCCAGCAATCCGCCAATTTGACCCACCAGCTGTTTGCTGACCTGGCCTTTGACCATATCCATCAAGTTGAATGACACAGTTGTTTACCCCTTCAAGAATTGAGTTCCAAAAATCGAAATTTCCGACAGCGACGACGGACCGGTTTGTCCGGTGTAGTCGGCCGGGCGCTCAAGTGCCGCGCCGACAGGATGTCAATGGAGATGTGCGTCCTGTCTGGCGGTTGGTGCATCCGCGCTGCGTCTAGCGGGTTATGACTGGTTGCGTGATAGTGCGTCGGGTTGGCAGCGGATACAGCGCAGGTTCTGAGTGCGACTACCTTTGCTATCAGAATCTTGGGGGAATGTTAACAAAAAAATCCGCGCAGTGCGCCGAGGTGGTGTAAAAATGTATAACACAATCACGAGCTTAGAATGCCGTGTGCGCAGGTTTTGACAAGCTCGGTTGAGCGCGTTTTTAACTAGCCATTGGAGCGTTTCGGCAACGCCGAACCAATGCCGAGCATGGCTTCGAGTTGTGCGGCGGGAACCGGGGGGGAGAAAAAATAACCCTGGCCATACTGACACCCCAGGGCGGCCAGGCGATCGGCCTGATGTCGGTTTTCGATGCCTTCTGCCACCGCACACAAACCCATCGATGCCGATATCCGTATCGTGCTTTCAACAATAGCGGCGTCGCGTTCGTCAGTCAGCAGGTCGTTGATGAAGCTCTTGTCGATCTTCACGGTGGACACGGGCATGGTTTTTAGATATTGCAGCGAAGAGTAACCGGTGCCGAAGTCATCCAGTGAAATGCCGAACCCGCGATTGCGCAACATCGCCAGTTGCCTGCGCCCACCGTCCTCATGTTTCATCGCGATGCTCTCGGTCAGTTCCAGCGCTACGCTGGCCGGACTGATCTCAAGCATCTCGACCAACTCGATCACCTTTTGCGCGTAGTCTTCTGATTCGAGCTGTAGCGTCGAGACATTGATCGACATAAAAAGCGGGTGCGCCGGATGGATCTGCTGCCAGCTTTTCAGGTGTGTCAGACTCTCTTGCAGTATCCATTCGCCAGTCCGGTTGATTTCACCGAACATCTCCAGCACCGGGACGAATTCATCCGGGTGCAGATCGGCCGGGGCCTGATCGCGCCAGCGCAGCAGGCACTCGACGCCGACAATTTCGTTGTCGGCCAATGACACGATTGGCTGGTAGGCGAGCGTGAAGATCTCTTCCGGTGGGTGATACTTCATTCGATTGATGATCTCGCGCTGGCGCGAGATGGCCGCCTGCGCCTGATCGGACAACAGCAACAATGAACCGCGATGATTTTGCTTGGCTCGCAGCAGTGCCTGATCGGCCACCTTAAAGAGATCGGCCAGATCCAGTGTATCCATTTGCTGCACACTGGCACCGACGGTACACGATACCGCCAGTGGGCTGTCTTTGTAGTCGACCGGTTGAGAGACGCGCTGCTGAATTCGATGAATGATTTTTTCCGCATCGCGAGGGGAGGCGAGATGGCGCAGCACGATCGCAAAGTGATCGGCGCCAAGTCGGCCGAGTTTGTCATCGTCCCGCAGCTCGGTCTCTACGCGACTGCCGACGCTTTGCAGCACCGCGTCACCGGCGTAGTAGCCAAACGCATCATTAATGTGACCGAAGTGATCGATATCGAGGATCGCAAGGGCGATGAATTCCTCGCCAGCCTGCGGGTTGTTGCGCAACTCGGACAGAAACTCGGTGACGGCGCGACGATTGGGTAAATGGGTCAGTGGATCGATTCGCGAGATGGACTTCAGCCGTGCGCGGGTACTCGCCAGTTCGCCTTCCGTATTGCCAACGGCCTTTTTCAGCGGACGAATCGCAAGCGCGTAGTAGGCTGCCGCCGCCAGCGCGAGCGCGGCTGAGAAAAACCACGTCAGAAGGGCAGAGACGCCGCGAAATCGGTGCTCTGCTTTGTGTAGACGCTCGGCGACGTCTGTAAGTTGGGCGCGTACCTGAAAAAGAGATGCCGTGGTAGTGGCATCGATGGTGAAGTCTGGCTGCTCGATGTGTTCGACCAGATTGCGCACATTGTCTGACAAACTGCCTGGCGTCTCGCGGTAGGCAGATTCGATCTTGGTACCAGGCAACCGCTGCAGACTCTTGTAGCGGCCGTTGGCGTTCTCCCAGTGTGCGCTCCACAGCAGCCGCGCATCATCGCGGAACTGCGGCAACGTAGATTCGAATCGTCGTGTTTCGCTGGCGGTGCGTTGCAGGCTTGCACTGTAGAACAGTTGCATCTGCGTGTTGCGCTGCATATCGGCAAGCAGGCCGGACTGCCACCATAACCATAGTGTGGTCAGCGAGTGCGCCAGCAGTAGTACAACCAGCGCACCGATCAGCCAGCCGGCTCTGTTCACCCTGGTGTGGCGCACCTGGTTGTCGAGTGCTGCGGGTTCGCCACTCGGCCTGTCGGCTTGCTGGTTCAAAGGATGCGCACTGGCTGTAGATGGACGAAAAAGACTTGAGACAACTCTGCGAGCTTGCCAGTTCCGTACCAGTGAACGCTCATCCCTCTGGTGTCGCGACGTTCTGTGTCTGTCATCATATCGATCGTCGCTTTTGCAGTGCTGGTAACAGGGCCGCCCGCCAGTGAGCAGTTTTGGTTGCCAGATCCATACTCGCCATGGCAGGGCTGGTTGAGGGCAGCACCAACAGATCGATATCCCGATCGCCCAGTGTCGGCAGCGCGAATCGTCGAAACAGGCTCTGCGCTTTGCGGCCATTGAAAAGAATGCTGCGGATAGACGGGTGCTGCTGCAGAAAACCGGCGAAGTCGTTGCAGACCACCGTGCTCATGTCGATCTTCGAGTCCAGGCTGCCTGGCCGATGGCAGCTTTGCAGCACATCCCAAACGGCGATTTGGCGTTCAAGCAGGATTTGGCAGCGTGCGTCGTAATCGAGTTCTCCCGTGACATCCAGTATCGATTGCATCGCCGGCCAGAAGGCATTGCGCGGATGGGCATAGTACTGTTGCTGGTCGAGTGAAATTACCCCTGGCATGGAGCCGAGCACAAGCACGCGTGCATCGGCACGGGCAATTGGTGCGAACGCCGTTGACACCGTCTTTTCTGTCGGCAGGGAATCGATCTTAAGCTCCGCAGACTTTTTTTGGCGAGACACTCAGAGACTAGCATGCCAGCAGTGTCAGCCGGCGCGTGCTAGTTTGTCTGATCGCGTGCCTGGAGAATCACGATGAGCGACTATGACGCGGGTGTAGAACAGTTTCGGCAAATGGTGGGTGATGATCGGATCGAACCGCTGATCCGGCGGTTCAGCGCGGTCTGCCCGGACTTTGAGCGGGAGGTAATCAGTGTGGTCGGCGGGCGCACCTGGACCCGCGGTGGTATCGATTTGAAAACCCGCTCGCTGTGCAGTATCTGCGTACTGGCAGCCTGCGGCCGGCAAAATGCGCTGAAACTGAATTTTCAGATGGCGATGAACAACGGGGCGGAAATGTCCGAAATTTTTGAGGCGATCATGCAGGTGGCCGTCTACGCCGGCTACCCGGCGGCCTGGGATGCGCTGGTGATGCTCGAGCAAACGCTCGAGGAACGATCCTCAGGAGCCTGAAGACAAGCCTTCGCTCAGGCGACGGAAGTATTCTGCCGCCTGGCTGCGGTAGCCATCCGGATCCCGGCCGGCGCGGGCTGCGCGAATGCCATCGCCCTCGGCTTCCAGTGCGCTGCGATTGAGCGCCAGTTCCAGTTGCTCGATCTGGCGCAACAAGATGCCGACTTCGCGATTGATACGGCGCTCGTTCTCACCGCTTCCACCCGGTTGCAGGTCGCGTGCGATCTGTTCTAGTGAGTCGAGCATCTGTGCAGATAACTGATCCTGCAGGTCGGGCAGGCTGTCGGCGAGTTCCCGCCGCGCCTCTTCAACCAGCCGCGAGTCACCGGGCGCCAGGTTGTCCAGGTTGATTGGCGCCTCGCCGCCACGACGCAGGTCGAAGCCACCCCCGGGTGCCGCGCTCGCCCCGCGTCGTTGTCCGTTTTCGGCCAGTTGATTGGATTGCTGCTGACTGTCACCACTGCCACCGGGTGAGCCCGACTGTCCCTGTTGGGCACGCTGCTGTCCCTGTTCGCCAGATCCCGAATCGCTCTGGCCCGTTTGTTCTGCACGCTGATTGCCGTTGGCATCGGAGGTGCCACGATCGCCGTTCTGTTCGGCGTTTTGATCACCGTCCTGATTACCGTTCCGGGCACCGCTTTGGCCCCTTTGCATAGCCTGATTCAGTGCCTCGCGCATCTGTTGCAATGCACGGCTGGCATCGGCCACCGTGCGTTCTTCGGAGAACGGTTCGCCCGTTTCGGCTTCGGCGATGCTGGCTGAGTCGAGCAGGTCATTTTGCAGATCGGTCAGGGCCTCGGTGATCTGTTGTTCTCGAAGTGCCGCCTGCGGTGCGCGTCCCACTTCGATCATGTCACCGGATATACCCAGAAGCTCGGATATTTTTTTATCTTCCAGATCGTCCAGTGCCTGATCGATGCGCTCGGCCGTGCGCGGATTCTGGTTGGAGAATCGTTCGACGGAGTCGCGCAACTGTTCGCGAATCTCTTCCAGATCGCGTTGCATCTGGCGTTTCTGTTCGGCCAGGTCTACTTCCTGTTCGGCATCCAGACCGCTCTCTATCACACCCTGTTCGCGAGCGCTCATCGCGCGCTCCAGCGCATCGCGCAACTGCGCTGCGGTCTCGCGCTGCTGACGGGTCAGGTCGCGCGTCTGCTCGACGGCATCGGCCAGTTGCTCGCGCAGTTGCTGCTGTCGCGACTGATTAATCTGCTCGACGGATTCCTGCAATTCACGGCTGGCGTTTTCCAGTGCCT
The DNA here is from genome assembly GCA_964646405.1 of uncultured Granulosicoccaceae bacterium. Taxonomy (GTDB): domain Bacteria; phylum Pseudomonadota; class Gammaproteobacteria; order Granulosicoccales; family Granulosicoccaceae; genus CAKZSB01. The sequence continues at coordinate 5,428 of CAZYDV010000250.1, forward strand.
GGCGCAATTCCTCGGCGCTGCGCTCGCTATCCTGACTGCCGCGCAATTGTTCCAGAGCCTGTTGCAGATTTTCCATCGCGTCGGCGGTTTGCTGATCGCGGCCCTGTTCGTTCTGGCGGTTGGCATTCTGCTGGCCGCTGCTTTGCTGGCCACCTTGTTGTTGCGCACTTTGCTGCTGTCCGCTTTGTTGTTGCCCGCTCTGCTGCTGTTGTGCGTTTTGCTGTTGGCCACTTTGATTGGCATCTTGCTGCTGGCGCTCGAGCTCGCGTTGCAATTCTTCGAGTTCGCGTTGCAGGCGCTCCTGTTGCCAGCGCTCAGCCATTGACAGCTCCTCGTTGCGCTGCGCGGCCTCGGCCAGTTTTTGCTGACGACGCGCCAGGTCCTTCAATCGATCAAAGGCATCGTCCTGTTCGTTTTGTGTGGCGTTGTTACTCTGTTGCGCGGCATCCGGTGTTTCGTACTGATTTTTTGCCAGATCCATTTCCAGCTCATACATTTCGGCCATATCGCGACCGGCGTTGCCACCTCCGCCGCCACCGCCTGACTGGTTTCTACTGACACGAATATCGTTAAATACCGACTCGGCACGTTTGAGATACTGCAGCGCTCGCTGCTGGTGTTTCACGGCGTCGTCGAATTCCAGTGCTGCCAGTGATTCAGATGAGGGGCGCATCGCCGTGGCCGCCTCTTTCATGTATTCAACAAAGCGTGCGATATCGGGATCATCGTCGAGCAGTTGCCGCGCGTCGGCGCGTTGGGCGAGGGTGTCGGCCTGACCGGCGAGTGTGCTTTGCAGATCGGCCAGTAACGCGGCACTGTCCGCGGGTTTAATCAGCGAGCGGGTGTTTTCTCGCTGCTCGCGAATCAGGTTCCAGGTTGCTACCAGGATTTCCTTTTGGCGCTGCGAGATTTCCTGCTCGGCCTGCGATCCGCCACCACCGCCGCCGCCAGACTGTTGCGACTGGCTGAAACGACGATCAAACGGGCGCACATCGATGAACAACATATCGGTGGACACTGACTGTTCGCGGTCGTGAGCTTCTGCGTAGTAACTGATCAGATCGCCAGGTACCAGCGCCTCGCCGTCGCTGCCAAAGTCTTCCAGATAGAACACGTGCTGCATGTCGGTGCCGGGGTCGAGCTCGAGCGTCTGCCAGTCTTCACCGTTAACCGAATAGTGCAGATCAACTTTTTCGACGGCAAAGTCATCGCTGGCCGTCGCGCTGATCGTGACTTCCTCGATGGGGTTGGCGTTCCAGTCGGCGCCAGGTCGGGTAAAACTGATTTCAGGCTGTGCGTCTTCCAGCACAATGATCGCCTGTTTATCACTCAGCGGGATGCGATCCTGCTCGAGCAGATCGGCTAGCTGATACTCACCTTCCTGCTCAACCAACAGGCTTGCGCGATACTGGTTGTCACCGGTTTGGGTCACGTCGGTGGCGCTGTTGTCGTGCACCAGAATCCCGTGTTGCAACGGCCGATCGGTAGTGAAGATCAGATCGACCCGCGTGCCGGCAACTGCGGCAATCTGCGAGCCGTTTTCGACCCGTTCGGGCTCGGCGCCGGTCCACTCGGGATAGTGGTACTCCAGATCGAGGCTTTCGATTCGCGCTGGCACCACGACTTCCAGCGAAAAGGTGTCACTGTCGGTAAAGGCCGAAGACACGTAGTACTCGACTGGCGTGGTGACCCCGTACAGCGTGTAGCCGAAAACGCCGGCATCGTCGGGTGTCATTTCCAGTTCGTTCCAGCGGCCATCCGGTTCGCGGATGTGCAGCGCGGCAAATGCAGACTCAAAGCCACTGAGCGTCGCGTTGACGGTGAAGCTGTCGCCGTAGCGAATCTTGCTGTCACCCGGCGTGACGTTAACGATACGCTCGGGCAGGATGTCGGTCTTGAACCAGCCCAGCCACAAATGGGCAATACCAGCGCGCATGGTCCCCGGCACCGCAGCATACAGCCAGCCGGCCAGTACGATCAGCAGGCCCGCCGCCACCAGCGGACCATAGACATCGGCCTTGGGCAGCAATTTGTGCATCGGTGAGCGGCTTGTCGCTCGCATCGCGTCGCGTGCCAGCAGACGCGCAAACGGCGAGTCCTGGCGCTTTCTATGCAGATCGTCGTAAGTCTCGGCGCGGCCCTGTAATTCGGGCACGCGCTGTTCGAGTTCGGCGATGCCGTCGGTGCGCGCAAATGCCCGCAATGGCAGCCACAAAAGGCCTGCAACAATGCCCAGTGCCAGCAGGGCCAGGACAATGCGGGCGGGAATGTAGAGCAGTGGGGAGTAGGCCAGTTGCTCGCCTAGCACCAGCGTCAGCATCGAGATCAGTACGGCGGCGAATACCAGTGCCGCGACACCGATCGCGATAGTGCGAAAGCGGAAGCGTTGCCGGAACTGCCCCAGATACTGGTCAAAAGTGCCGGTGTGTCTGTTTGATGTTTTCATTCAGGCTTCCCGTCTTATCCAGAGGTGCCGATGGCTGAAAAGCGCTTCCAGCAGGATCAATAGTGCAAGCAAGGGTAGCAACCAGCGGTGCAGCGTGGATGAATTCACCGGCGCTTCACTGTCCGTTGTATCTGCTGCGCCCGCCGACGCCTGGCTGCTGTTGTCGCCAACCGCCTGCCACTGTGAACGACTGTTGTCGTCTATCGCGGCAATGTCCGACTCGCGTGGGTCGATTCCAACCGCCAGGTAGCGTCTGCCCAACGCGTTTTCGACCGTATAGATACCCGGTGTGTTCAACTCGATGGTGGCACGCGAGGCCAATTCAGCCAGCGGCCTGATCGCCTGGCCATCGGGCGCCAGTACCTGAGTGCCGCCGCCAACGCTTAGTGTTTCGCCGATGGATCGTTGCGCATCCAGACTGAAGTCGTCAGATAGATACTCTACCGTGCGCAAGGCAAAAGCAACGAAAACCGGGCTCACGGCCAGATCGCTCCACGACGGGCTGAGTGCAGTTGTCAGTACCAGCAGGGTGCCGCGTCCGATCTGGCGCTCCACCAGCAGTGGCGCGCCGTTAGAGAGGCGGGCAATCACACGGGACTGATCGTCCGGCTGCAACGCTATGTGCTGGCCGATGACCAGATCGCGCCAGTGATCATCCAGCTCGGTGATAAGCGGATGTGTGCTGTCAACCTGTACCACGCGCAGCGGCGTCAGCGCGCGCGAATGACCCGACACCGGCGCCTGGCTTTCATTCAGCAATCGACGCATGCGCACACTATGGGCGCGCGTCCCTGCGACAACCAGCGCGTTGCCACCGTTGTCGAGATAGTCGTCAAGGTCGGCGGCGTCGTTGTCGTTGAGCACGGCGGCATCGGGTATCAGCAACAGCGATCCGGCCGCAGCCGCCGAAATCGCAGCGGCGCGCAATTCATTGGCGGCAAAGCGCGGGTCAGATTCGATCGCTGCACCCAAATACAGTGCTGCCAGCGAATTTTGACTCGACTGCAAGACTGCGACATCGCTTCGATCTCGCGCTGGCAGGGCGACCAGTGCGCGATTGTCTGCCGCCAGCGCATCAGATTGGGCCAGTCGCAGTTCCAGATGATGGTCCACCTCGCGAATATCCAGATCGCCGAACTGATGTGTCGTGCTGGCACCGGGCGCGATCGTCAGTTCTCGGCTGGCTAGTTCAGTCGAATCTGATAACACACCCACACGGGTGCTGATCTCGGCATCGCTGTTGTTGGTCACCACAGCGGCCACGGCCGCGCGCTGTTCGCGCACGCCAATCAGCCGCGCGCTGATCGAGAGATTGCTATCCTGCGCGCCGGCGGTATCGTGAAGCGTAAACGAGGTGGCGTTGTCGATGTTCAGCTCATTGAAGCTCTTGGGCAGTCCGCTTGCCTGCAAGTCGCTGATCAGGTGTACGTGAACCGGCACACTGCTGGCCTTGATCAGCGGCTCGATCGCATTCGCGATCCGGCCGAATTCCAGGCGCGGTAAATCTGG
>CAZYDV010000251.1:0-9379 GCA_964646405.1 uncultured Granulosicoccaceae bacterium
AGTTTTCACCGAAGAAGAGCGCCACGCCATAGCCTACGACGGCCCGCACAACTTCCAGTGCTGGTCGGACTTTCCCGCCGTACTGCCAAAATTGCGCGAAAAGTACTTTTGCGCGTCGTTCACAATATTGAGCTTTCGCATCATCATGGATACAGCCAGACGCAATGGTCTTTCGTGGGATGCCGTATTTTCCTGCGAGGCGATTGGCAAGTACAAAATACTGCCCGAAGCCTACGATACTGTCGCGCACTTTCTGCAACTTGATCCCTCGCAGATCTGCATGGTCGCGTGCCACAACTTCGATCTGGATGCTGCAAAAAAGCAGGGATACAACACTGCGTTCGTCAGGCGCCCACAGGAGTGGGGCAATGCCAGCCCGCCGGATCCGGAACCCAATCCAATACACGACATTATCGTCGACGACTTTCCATCATTGGCTCAGGCACTGGGTGTAGAGATATAACCACACTCGTTGCACTACATCCTGGAAACATAAAAACGATCTTGCCGGTCCATCGCGGACCGGCAGGCAGACACCTCAGGTGACCCATACAGTAGCCCGATCAGATCGCACAAAACCCAAAAGCCACCTCCAGGAAACCCGACGCGTAAGCGAGGCAAGCAAACCCGACGCGTAAGCGAGGCAAGCAAACCCGACGCGTATGCGAGGACCAGCACTCCATCTCATCCACAGTGTCTAGCGCAGGCGATCCATCTACCAACCACCGACAAAACCACCTACCCCTCAGCCACATTCGCCTTAAATTCCACCGTCACAAACCTCAGCGGTGTATCCCCTATATTCTCCAGATCATGCACCATAAATTCCCCATCGCGAAAATCAAAGTGCATGGTATCTCCAGATTGGTAATCAGCCTCTTTAACTGACCCATCGTGATAATAAGACAGCGATCGTCCACTGCCCAGGACAGTCCAGAAGTAAGATTCATCATGCCGATGGAACGGTGCCCGCTCACCCGGTTCGAGTTCGAGATGCCAGATACGCAATTGATCGGTTTCTGAGACCACACGAGACCCGACCTGGCGACTGTTCCAGTTCGCTATAATTTCTTCGCGTCTATCGACAGGCCAGTCGGCATAAAGATCAATACTGGGTTGTGTGGCCATACCTGATTCCCGTCAAATTATACGCGTATATCATCGCTACCCGCTTACGAAACCGGCACCCAATTCCAATAAACGAATGTGGGAACGCCACTTTCAGTGTACATTTTCCAAACTGGGTTCTGGCTTAACCCTCCACGACGCAACTTCATTTCCTTCCCAGTTTAATAATACACCCGATTCACATAACAGGTTTTTATCAGTCCTGATATTTATGGTCATTGTGAATTCAGGCAATTCAATCTCAACGCCTCTTCGATCGATGAACTGAATCGTAGTAGTCCATTTTCCTTCAGTTATTTTTGTAGGAACCCCGAGTTTAAAACCAGAAAGCCAAATATCCCGATTTCTGCTTCTAACTTGCTCCAGCGCCAGTGTCCCCAGGTATTGGAAGGCATCCTGTGAAAGGTACTTTAGGTGACCCTCTTTATACTGATCTGCAACCATTTGTTTTCCAAACAATTATTTACCGTAAGCGCCGTCTTTACACCGTTTGACAGTTAGATTATTCGTATATTGTCACTCTGGGCGCTTACTGTGATGATACCCGAATACCTTGCAAGGTCCCAATGGCTTCGTGGACTGACGACAAAGGCAGCCCTCTCTGCGTGATCACCAGTGAAAAAAGGGGGTTTTCCCCAATTGATAAAAAAAACTATCCCACCGACAGTCATCTCACGAGTGCCTACCGTCGGTTTCGCTCACCCATACGCGCTGCGCGATCGCTGATCAACGCCTGTCCGTGCCGCTGATTAAACTGAACGACACGCGGAATTTCATAGACGAAGTGTCCGGCAAGCAAGTGACATGGACAGTGACAGCTACCGATAGCGACAACGTCACAATCCGCAATCAGGACAATGGTTCCTGGACATCATCGGGAGACCCGATGGACTCTGGTATCACCTGAGATTACAGTGGCAGCGGTGCATGGGCGACCCGAGGTGCCGTTGGTTACAGGGTCAAAGGCGACATCGGGCCCATGCAAAACCATTGTAAATCAGGCGCCAAGGCAGTCAGCTATTGCACGTGCAGCCGACAAGCCATCGGCCATCGTAGCGCCGTCTATCGGCGCCGGGCTGGATGAGAGTTTGACCATCGCAAAATGCCTGGCTCGATTCACATATATATTCTGCCCGTGCACGCCGACGGCCATTAGCCAGTCTGTGGTCTGATGTGATGCGTACCATTTGTTTCTATAGCTCATCGACTGACCGGGAAAGTCGGCCGCAAAACCGCCTTGCGCCCAGGCCGCTTTATCACCACCGGTTTCCAGATCATTCACCCAGCCGGGAGGCAGTATCTGTTTGCCGCTGGCCACGCCATCGTCGACGATCAATTGCGCTATCCGTGCGAGATCCGGCAATGTCGCACAAAGTCCGCCAGCGGCGCGTGGCGCGCCAAAACGATCTACCGTGATATAGGCAGACTTGGCTGCACCCAGCGGTTGCCACAAGTGCTCGCTCAAGAGATCGGCATAGCGGCTGCCTGTGGCACGCTCAATCAACCACGCCATTAGATCGGTATTGGGCGATACATAGTGAAATCGACCACCGTGCTCGCCGTCCTTGCCAGTCAACTGTTGATAGAAACTACGCAGATCGGACGGGCTTTCGCCCGGTTCCAGCGGGTTCCAGTTGGTGGCCTTGCGATAATCGATGATCGCGCCGCTGGTCGCCAGATAGTCTTCGTCGAATTCGATACCCACCCGCATATCCAGCAAGTGACGCAGGGTGGCACCTTTGTAGGCGGTATCTTGCAACTCCGGCAGGATATCAGTGACCAGGAAGCTGGCGTCGAGAAGGCCCTTGTGTTCAAGGATACCCGTCAGTATACCCAACACCGACTTCGACACCGACATCAGGATGTGCGAGGTGTCAGGGGTCATTCCGTTGTAATACTGCTGATGTACTATGGCTCCATCTTGCAGCACCAGAACACCATCGGCAAACGCACGATCGCAAAACGCTTCAAGCGATACCGTCTCGCCCGATGTCAGCGAGAATGTCACTGACGATAAATCGACTGTCGCTGCGGGAAATTCAGACACGCGCTTTGGATCGTTGGCAACATCGGCGGACGGCACCAGTTCGCGCACGTGCTGAAATGCCCAGCGATTGTAGGGCGCGGTGCGCCAGTTGCCCAAATGCACCTGCAGCTGCGCCGGGTACCCCTGCATCAGTTCGCTCATGGCTTTAGCTTATCGTATCGGCTAGCCGGAAAACCGAATAAACCGCTCTAAATGGTGATCCGTATCACCCAGCAAATGATCCAGCATAACCAGTCGCTTGGCATAATGCGGCAGTGAATACTCCCAGGTCATCGCGATACCACCGTGCATCTGAATAGACTCTTCTGCCACCAATCGTGCCGCGCGACCAATCAGGTTCTTGGCTGCTGATACATGGCGCTCCCGGGTACGACGATCGGCCTCGAGATTGCCGGCTGCGTTGATGACGGCCGAGCGGGCCTGCTCGATCTCGATCAGCACGTCGACCATGCGATGCTGCAGGGCCTGAAATTTTCCGATCGGCACGCCGAACTGTTTGCGGGTTTGCAGGTACTCGAGCGTGGTCTCTTTACACACTTCCATCGCACCTAATGCTTCGGCACAGAGTGCTACGATGCCGGCTGCGACCGCTGACTCGATGGCGGTATAGGCATCACCAGCGGTGCCGAGTATAGCGTCGGCTTTTACGCCGTTGAGTACGATGTCGGCGGCGCGGTAGCCATCGACGGTGGGATAGCTTTTGATCTCGACACCCGCGGCGGCCGGATTGACGGTGAATACGGATATACCGGATTCGCTGTCGACGTCACCTGCGGTACGTGCGCTGACCAACAGTGCGTCTGCGCTATCGGCATTGAGCGCGAGTGTCTTGTGCCCGCTGAGTTCCCAACCATCGGCACTGGATGTGGCGGTGGCAGCCACGCGGTTCAGTTCATAGCGGCTGTCGGTCTCGGCGTGGGCGAAGGACAGTTGTTTGCTGCCATCGATGGCAGCGGCGATCAGATCGCTTTGGGTGTCGGCGGCCAGGGTGGATACCAGTCGTGCACCCAGCACGGCGGAGGCCAGAAAAGGTTCCACCACGAGACCTCTACCGAGTTGCTCGAATACCACGGCAAGATCATACCCGGCGCCGCCAAAGCCACCGACGGATTCTGGTAACAGTGCGCCGGCAATGCCGAGCTCACACAAAGCGTTGTAGTGTTCACTGCTATAGCCGCGCTCACTTTCTGCGGTTTCCATGCGCACGTCGTGACTGTATTGCTCACGCACATAGCGCGCGAGTGTGTCTTGCAGCATGCGCCGGTCTTCGGTGTGATTAAAGTCCATGGCTATAGCCCCAGTATCATCTTGCTGATAATGCCGCGCTGAATTTCATTCGAACCGCCGTAAATTGAAATCTTGCGCTCGTTAAAGTAGTGCGAGGCAATCGGCATCGCGTAGTCTGGAACGGGTAGTTCGTCGTCGAAGGCTTCCGAGAAATATTCTTCGACGTAAGGCACTGCGGCCGGGCCGAGCGCGCGACGCAGCAAATCGTCGATTTCTTGTCGGATGACAGTGCCCTTGATTTTCAGCATCGAGCTCTCGGCACCGGGCGCGCCCTCACCGGCGGCGGCCACCACGCGCAAGTTGGTGGTTTTCATCGCCTCCAGATCAATTTCGACGTTGGCGATGCGCGCGGCAAACAGCGGATCTTCGATCAGTGGTTTGCCGTTTTTCATGTGCGAGGTGGCGATGGTTTTTAGATGATCGAGGTTGTTCATCGCAAAGCCGACGCCGGCAATGCCGGTACGCTCGTGGGTTAACAGGTATTTGGCGTAGGTCCAGCCCATGTTCTCTTCGCCGACCAGATTCTCCGGCGGCACGATAACGTTATCGAAAAAGACTTCGTTGACCTCTGCTGTGCCATCGAGCAGTTTGATCGGCCGCACTTCAATGCCCGGCGTTTTCATGTCGATCAGGAGAAAGGATATTCCGCTTTGCGGCTTGCCCTCGGTGCTGGTGCGCACCAGACAAAATATCCAGTCGGCGTGCTGGCCGAGCGTGGTCCAGGTTTTCTGACCATTCACCACGTAGTGATTGCCATCGCGCACGGCACGGGTTTTAAGCGAGGCCAGATCCGATCCGGCGCCGGGCTCGGAATAGCCCTGACACCACCAGTCGGTGCCATCGAGTATGCGTGGCAGAAAATGACGGCGCTGTGCCTCGTCACCAAACTTCAGCAACACCGGGCCGAGCATATTCACACCAAACGGAATAATGCGCGGGCAACCGGCAGCGGCGCATTCTTCTTCGAAGATATGCTTCTGCACTGCATTCCAGTTGCAGCCGCCGTATTCCTCGGGCCAGCTCTGCGCCAGCCAGCCACGCGCGTTAAGGGCGTGGTGATAACTCTCCATCTCCGCTTTGGTTAGATGTTTGCGGGCGGTGACTTTATCGCGCAACTGCTGCGGTACATCGTTCTGGATGAACGCTCGCACCTCGTCGCGAAAGGCATTTTCTTGTTCGTTGTAGTTGAGATTCATCGCTGTTTCCCCGCATTGGTGTGATCGCATTTTGCCCTATTTCACCACCCGACGGTGGATCACATGTGCATATTCTGCGCTGCGGTCAGTGGCGATAATGTGATTCAATGGCGGCTCGCTCCGGCCGGACCACTACCATGAAGATCACCCAGCTTGAAACTATCCGCCTGCGCCAGCACCCGAATCTGATCTGGGTCAGAGTGCACACTGACGCCGGTGTGACGGGCCTGGGCGAGACCTGGTTTGGCGCCGCCGTCTGCGAGACGGACATTCACGAGCGCATCGCCCCTCTGATCCTGGGCGAGGACCCGCAACGCATTCAGCACCTGCATCGCAGCATGCACCCCTATGCGGGTTTTTTTGGTGTCGGTGCCGAGATGCGCGCGCTGTCTGCGGTGGATGTGGCGCTGTGGGATATCGCCGGCAAGCTTGCGAACAAACCCATCCACGATCTGCTGGGCGGCGCCACGCGATCCTCGATCAAGCTCTACAACACCTGCGCCGGTCCGGATTATGTGTCGCAATCGGCCGATGTGCGGCCAGGCAACTTTGGCCTCGGCGAACAGCAATCCGAACACTACGAAGACCTGACTGCCTTCATGGAGCAACCGGCAGAACTGGCCGCATCACTGCTGGATATGGGTATCAACTCAATGAAAATCTGGCCGTTCGATTTTGCGCAGGGCGCGGCCGACGGGGTGGATATCTCGAATGAGGATCTCAGGCGCGCAATGTTGCCGTTTGAACAGATTCGCGCTGCCCACGGTGACAATATGCGTATCAAGGCCGAACTGCATGGCCTGTGGAGTTTGCCCGCAGCGCAAAAAATCTGCTCGGCACTGGAGCCGATCCAACCCGACTGGGTAGAAGATCCGATCTGGATGGATCGCATCGCCGACATCAAGAAGCTCGCCCACTCAACTTTTGCCCCCCTGGCCGGTGGCGAGACACTGGGCGGTGTGGCGCAGATTCGCGAGCTGATCGAACAGGGCGAAATCGCCACCCCGATTATTGATGTGACCTGGGGCGGCGGTATCACGTTCGCCCACAAGTGTGCCGCGATCGCCGAGTCGTTTTCCAAACCGATTGCGTTTCACGATTGCTCTGGCCCGATAACGCTGTGCTCGTCGGTGCATCTGGCCTTGTCTGCGCCCAACGTGGTGGAGCAGGAGTTCACGCGCGGCTTCTACTATAGCTGGTACCACACGCTGGTAGATCAGCCACCGCCGATCGAGAATGGTCACATCAGTGCACCGTCAGGCGCGGGCCTTGGCCTGCAGTTGCGTGAAGACGTGCCCACGCGCGACGATGCGATTGTACGGGTCACGGCACTGTAGCGGCACAGCGCGCGGTCATTCGTCAAGCGGATCAGGTCGCGCTGACAATTGCCGCTATTGGCCTGCAAATACACTACTGACAAAATTCAACGCATCGCTAAAACCTTCTGCGACGATGCTTGAATGGGTGGCCTCGGCATAGCTTAGCAATTGCGGTGGCGCGGAATTGACCTGCGACATTGCGGCCAGCAGCGCGTTGGTTGAGCCTGGAAATACGGTGGTATCCGCCAGCCCCTGTTGCAGCAGCACCGGTGCCGCGATCAGCCCGCGGCCCGGCTCATTGTTGGCAAGGTAAGTCGTCACTGGTGCCGAGTTGGCCGCCACCGGATCGATCAGAGAATCGGTGTTGCCGCCCAACAACAGTGCACCGGGAACACTGCTGGTGAGAATGCCGCTCAGGTCGTCCAGACAACGGGTATCGAGCGCGTCTCTAAGCGGTGTGCCGGAACTGCCAAACGCGGCGTTGAGATCAAAACTGTCATCAACGCTGGTCACGCCGTGCAGAATCAGCGAACCGAACAACAGTCGCTGTATCGCCGCCGGCACCCGCTCGGTCAGCGGCAGTGAATCGTCACCGACTATCGCCTCCAGCGCCTGGTTTTGCGCGTCGATCTGCGAGACCGGCGCCATGGCGACCACGGCGGCCAGATCGATACGGGGATTTTCAGCGGCAAGTTCTGCGGCGCCCAATGCCGCGTGCCCGCCCTGCGAATGACCGACCACGGCGTAACGTGACGAGAAGGTCTCGAACGCATCTGCCGCCGCCTCGACTGCATAGTTCAAAGAACGCCCGCCGCTGGCGAGATTCAGGTAGGGGTGCGGATCTTCGGTGCCGAGCCCTTCATAATCCGGTGCTACCACGGCGAATCCAGCCGCCAGCCAGCCGTTCAGATAGCTGTCGGCACCGGCAAGATCAGCCGACGCACTGGGGGCACAGGCATCCGCCACCCCGGTGGTCGGGTGTGCCCAGGCAATCATCGGCCAGCCATCGTCAGGTGCGTCACCCTGAGGCACCAGCACCACGGCGTTTTCAATTCGCGTCTCGCCATCAATACCGGGCATCGGAAAGGACATCAGGTAACTGCTGGCCGCGTCTGACCCCGGAACCGGCATCTGCCTGAGCGAGGTCTGCGGCAGTGTTCCCTCTTCGGGTCCGCCGGCGGGCAGCAAAAAAGCGCCGCCATCACAGCCTGCCAACAGAATGATTGCTGCGGTCAAAGGAAGAATATTAACGAACGGCGTTCTCATGGTCACACTCGATTTGACATCACCGGGAACCGGCGATCGACCCGGCGCACCCCCGGGGGCACACAGCGTTCAGTCCATCGCGGTATATCCCATAAGTATAGGCAGCGGCTGGATCACCGACAGACGCCAGTCACAGCATGAACAGATCTACACAATAGACGGCGGCGCGATTACGTGGGCTGCCGCGCCAGCGCGGCAACCGCCGCCCGCTCGGGTTATTGCACTGCCGCCGCACTGTTATAGACTGAAGCCGATCCTGCCACGGAACACTCCGCGATGACTCAGCCGCCTAAACTGCTGACAGGCCAGCCGCTGCTGCGCGTGGAAGACGAACCGTTGCTGCGAGGTGATGGGCGATACACAGACGACATCGACTGCGCCGACTGCCTGGCTGGCGTGACACTGCGCTCACCCCACGCCCATGCCGCCATTGCCTCCATCGACACGACTGCTGCACGCCAACAGCCCGGCGTGCTGGCCGTGCTCACCAGTGACGATGTCAAACCGCAGATCACAGGCCCGATCCCTTCGCTGACCACCACACCGCCGTGGGATATCAAAAACCACGATGGCAGCAGTCTGCCGGATGGTTCTATGCCCGTGTTGGCCGACGGCACGGTGCGATTCGTCGGGGAAGCCGTGGCGTTCGTCGTCGCGCTGAACCGTCGGATTGCACAGCACTCAGCAGAGTTGATCGACATTGAATATCAACCACTGCCGCCACTGATCGACCCGCAACAAAACGCGGTAACGCTGTGGCCCGACGCACCGGACAACCGCAGTTTGAACATTGAGCGCGGCGATGCAACGGCCACCACATTGGCTTTTGAAGCCGCCGCCCATCGCGTTGAACTCTGCGTCGATAGCAATCGCATTGCCCCCGTGTTCATGGAACCGCGCAGCGCGATCGGCAGCTTTGAAGACAAGCGATTCGTGTTGACCACCGGTGCCCAGTCAGCGCACGGCCTGAAGAGTGGCCTTTCGATGGTGCTCGGCGTCGAGGCGAATGACATCCAGGTGACGGTGCCCGACACGGGAGGCGGTTTCGGCGCTCGCAATTCGGTGTACCCCGAATACGTATTGGTGCTGCTGGCGGCAAAACTAATGGGCCGGCCGGTGCGCTGGACGGCGCGACG
>CAZYDV010000252.1:0-9318 GCA_964646405.1 uncultured Granulosicoccaceae bacterium
TGCGATATCAAGCCAACCCACGACTGGTCCGGCTGGTGCGATCAGGCGCGCGATGGCTGGCTCGCCTCGCTGCAGGCGCCGAAGCAGCCGGGCAAGCTCGATATGGGCGAGGTGATGGCCTGGCTGCGAGACAACCTCCCTAATGACGCCATCATCACCAACGGCGCCGGTAATTTCACGATCTGGCCATCGAAGTTTATGGTCTACGGCCCACAGGCTCGATTGCTGGCACCGCAGAGCGGAGCGATGGGCTACGGCCTGCCGGCCGCCGTGGCTGCCAAGGCACGCCACCCGCAGCGCACCGTGGTGTGCTTCTGTGGCGACGGCGATTTTCAGATGAACAGCCAGGAACTGGGCAGTGCGATGCAAGCTTCCGTGCAGCCGATTGTGCTGGTAATCAACAACGGGATGTACGGCACCATTCGCATGCATCAGGAGCGAAACTACCCGGCACGTGTCAGCGGTACCGAGATCAGCAACCCGGATTTCGTGCAACTCGCGCGCGCCTACGGCTACCACGCCGAGCGGATTGAAAACACCGACGACTTCGGCGCCGCCTTCGAACGTGCGCAAAAGAGCGCCTCGGGTGCCGTGATCGAGCTGGTCGTCGATCCTCAGATGCTGACACCGCAACAGAGCATCGATCAGGCGCGGGCGACCCGCACGTGAACCACCACGCAACCCAGGCGCTCGCGCAGGCACAGCGCAGTTATGTTCGCTGGCGACGTGACGCGATGCAGCATCTGCAACAAGCCCAGCAACACGATCCCGACTTCGCCATGGCCCACGCGGTCGAGGGCTTGTTTTTGCACATGGCGCGTGATGTTAGCCATCGACCCGCGATCGAGGCGGCGCTGGCAAGGGCGCAGGCCTGTGTCAGTGACGATCCGATCGAGCGGCAATACGTATCGGCGCTGCAGGCGGCGTCTGCCGGTGAATTGACCCGCATGGTCTGCTGTTTCGAGCAAGTGCTGCTGCACAACCCGACCGACGTCTTCGCACTGCGCATGTGTCAGGGCGAATTATTCTGGCTGGGCGAAATGCAATGGTCGGCGTCGATTTCGGGCAGCGTGGAACCTCACTGGAACGAGGCGCATCCGCAATATGGTTCGTTTTTATCGGTGCGGGCGTTTGATCTGGAGGAGACCGGGCATTATCAACAGGCAGAACGCTGCGGACGGCAGGCAGTGGAGATCGACCCTACTGATCCATGGGGGACTCATGCCGTCGCCCATGTGATGTTCATGCAGGGGCGCTTTGCCGATGGTGCCAGCTGGCTCGATGGATTGCGTGGCAACTGGTCGGAATTATCGCAAATCATGTTGCATCTATGGTGGCACCGGGCGCTGTTTTCGCTTGAACAGGGCGACCTCACCGGGGTGCTGCAGATCTACGATGACTACGTGCGTAATCTCGAGCTCGACATGATCAGCGACCTGCCTGACCTGTACATTGACCTGCAGAATGCGGCCTCGCTGCTGATGCGGCTGGAACTGCTAGGACACGACGTTCAAACGCGCTGGAATGAGCTCGGCGAGATCGCCGGCAAGCGCAAGCACGATCACTCAAACCCGTTTACCAGTGCTCACTTTGCATTGATGTTGGCGGCAGCCAATCGCGACGACGAGATCCCGAAGCTGTTCGAGTCGATGCAACAATGGGCGGTTGAGGATGGCACTCTGGCACCGCGAATCGCGGCAGCGGCGCTACCGGCTGCCAAAGCGGCCGTGGCGCACCGTAAGGGTGAGCACGAGGAAGTCGTCAATTGCTTGTTGCCGGCACGTCGTGCGCTTTGGCAGATGGGAGGCAGTCATGCGCAGCGCGAACTGTTCTTTTTGCTGCTTGCCGATTCACTGCGCCAGTTGGGGCGCGAACGCGACATGCAGATGGTTCAGCGCGATATTGAAGCGGCCGGATTTGCCGACTCGATGGTGCAGCGATTCAACTGATCAGTTGTCTCGCGACGCGGTGATCTCGTAGGTGAGTTCATAGTCGAGTGCGCAGTGCTTCGCGACTGAGCGAAAAGGCGCGTGGTAGTTGGTCAGGCGTGCTCGATACTCAATGCACTTCGCGTCGAGCGCGGCTTGATCGTCACCGCCAATCCGGGCCGCCGCGCAGGCAAGCCGTGCCAGCGCGCGATTCTCGAACGCGGAGCGCAGTTGATAGCGTGCCGTCTTGCAGTGTGAGGAGTCGTCGCTGGTCGGCGTGGTGAAATCGTCGCCGGGGACCAGTGGCTTTAGCAGACCACATGAGCGTGCTCGTTGACCGAGCGAGCCGTTTTCGAGGTCGTAGTGGATAGCGGCCGCCTGGCTGCATTTGTGCCAGAGTCCATCGACAGTGCAGCCAGTGATGTTGTCTTTTAGTGTACTGAGGTTGGTGTTCCAGTAGGCATCAACACGCGCACAGGACGCGTTCGACGGAGCAGCGGCAGTATTAATACAAACGATTGCGCTGAGTGCGGCTATCGCTGCCAGCGATGGCCAGGCCACGCGACGCTCTGACACCTTTTTACAGTTTTGTTCGTTCATAAATCGCTTTCGCAGACTGCCCGACATTCACGCCGAGTCAGTAGTGGATAGCGGCAGCAGCTGACAAGACTTGCGACGGCGCGCTGGCGTCGTGCGACGCGCTTCGAGGAAGCGGTCGGTAGCACATGATTGAAGTCATTCAAGGATTGCACCAAAGTCCATGGCAGTGTGGAGCGGAAAAGGTGTGCTGCAGGTTTGATCACAATGCTGGATTCACACGTAGGGTGATGTGATTGTGCTCACGTTTCCCGTCAGCATTGCGAGCCTGTCATGATCGATTTTCCACCAGGTCTCCGACCCGTGTTTCCCAGGGCGGGACCGGTGTGAATTTGCCTATCAGAAAATCGATGAAGGCGCGCACCCGGATGCTCAGATATTGTCTATGCGGATAGACCGCGAGAATGCTCGATGAATCATGAGTGTACTCCGTCAGTAGTGGCACCAGCTCGCCCGATTCTAGAGACGGCTGGGTGACAAAGGTCGCCAGTCGGGCGATGCCGATCCCCGCCTTGACCGCCTCGTGCAGGGCCGATGCGCTGTTGGTTCTGAAGTTGCCGGTAATGCTCAGTACACGTACATCGCCACCGTCGCGAAACTCCCAGTCATTGAAATGATGGATAGACGAATGGGTCAGGCAATTGTGTTTAAGGAGATCCTCCGGAGACTGCGGGGCGCCGTGTCGCTCGATGTACTCTGGTGAGGCGCAGATCACGCGTCGATTGGTGGCCAGCTTGCGACTGATCAACGATTGATCCAGTACCTCTTCGCTGATCAGAATGGCCAGATCGATGCGCTCGCTGACCAGGTCGACGTGGCGTTCGGTCAGTGACAACTCAACCCGCAACTCCGGGTGCTGAGCCATGAACTCCGGCAGCAGTTGACACAACTGGGTGCGCGCGAACACCGATATAGCGGTCAGGTTCAGCGTGCCGGTGACTTTACTCTGCAGGGCGGTGACCTGCAACTCTGCCTGTTCAATGTCATTCAGGATGGCGCGCGCGCTCTCGAAGAAAACTGCGCCTTCGTCGGTCAGGCGCAATCGACGCGTGGTGCGCTGGAAAAGGCGCACGGACAGACGGTCTTCGAGTCTGGAGATCAGCTTGCTGACAGCAGACGGCGTCAGTTCCAGCTCGCGCGCGGCAGCAGAGAAGCTGCCTAGGTCCACGACATGCGCGAAGACCAGCATCTCGTTGTATTTGTCCTGCATTGCGGTCCGGTGTGCGTGATTGGGTGTTGGCTCGAGAAGCTTAGCGGCGGCGAGCGAACACCTGACTACATTGTACAGGCAGGTTATCAGCAGTGTGGTCGGAACTATATGTGAAAATAATTCAAATGAATTGCAACTATGTAATGGATTGCGCTGTCTGCGAGTATGAATAGAATGGTGTCATTGGTTTAAAGGCGTTCCGAGGGTATCTTCAGATACATGACCGAACGTCCATGTGTAGTCGCCCGGCAGTGGTTACGTCGGCAAATGCAGTAGCTGTTATTCGTATTCCTCCAGCATTCCTGTGGCAGCGATCAGAATTTCCTTCTGTCTGCCACAGGTTTTTTAATTCCCCTTCAAAAAACCCACGCCAGACAGCCTGATGATCTCGGCGGACGCGAGCCTGTTGCTGCGAGGCGCACTCGTCGATGATGTCTCAAGCCCGGGTCCACGGGGCGCATACCGACGCTCAACTTTCGTTCGCGGCCAGATTGATCGCGGGTTCGGGATCGCTCGTCTGCGCGCTGCGCTTGCCAACGCTGTCGCCCAGCACCAGCAGGCAAGGGGTGAGCATCAGCGTGAGAATGGTGGCGAACCCAAGCCCGCCGGCAATCGCGCTGGCCAGTTGTGTCCACCACATGGTCGATGGCGCGCCGACCTCAATGACTCGGTTGAACAGATCAATATTGAGCGACAGCACCATCGGCATCAGGCCCAGGATCGTGGTAATAGCCGTCAGGCACACCGGGCGAGCGCGCAGTAGGCCAGTCTGCAAGGCGGCAGCGCGCGGCGGCTGTCCTTCGGCGCGGAATCGATTGTAGGTATCGATCAGAACGATGTTGTTGTTCACCACGATACCCGCCAACGCGATGATACCCAGCCCCACCATCACGATACCGAACGACTGTTTGGTGATGATCAGTCCCAGCAGCACGCCCGAGGTCGAGAACACGATGGCGCTCAAGACCGCGACCGTCTGAAAGATGCTGTTGAACTGTACGATCAGGATCAGCGCCATCAGGAAAATCGCCGCCCCGAAAGCCTTCACCAGAAACATCATGGTCTCCATCTGATCTTCGTTCTCGCCAGTGAAATTGATCCTCACGTCGGGATCGATCGGCCCTTCGGACAGTGCCTTTTGCAAAGCGCCCAGTCGCTCGGTCGGGTTCTGATCTTTGCCCACGTCTGATTGAACAGTGATCACGCGCTGGGTGTTGACCCGATTGACGGTGCCGGTTTTTGGCGCCGGCGTCAGGGTGACAAAATTGCTGATTGGCACCATCCCATTGCGTGTGGGCACGCGCAGTTGATCGAGCTGGTCGAGCTTGCGTTCATCGAACGGGAAGCGCACGCGGATATCGAGTTCTTCCGTCGAGTCATTGGGGCGATAGCCCGCCACGCGAATGCCGCTGGTGACCATCTGCACTGCGTTGCCGAGCAGTGAAATGTCCGCGCCGTAGCGTGCCGCCTGTCGGCGATCGACGTTTAAACGCCACTCAATGCCGGGCAGGGCGCGGTTGTCCTCAGTGTCGACAAACCCGCCGACATCGCGCATCACGCCGAGAACGTATTCGGTGGCGCTGGCGAGCTTCTCCGGCCGCGCAGAGCTGATTTCGATGTTGATCGGCTTGCCTGACGCCGGGCCGTTTTCCTGCTCGCGAAATTCGATGATCGCGCCCGGGATGTCGGCGGTGCGCTCGCGCATTTCTTCCATGATGACGCGCGCTTTGCGACGCGTGTTCCACTCGATGAATTCAAGCTGGATGACACCGATCACATCGGCTGACAGGCCTGGCTCACCCACCACGCCACCCATCGATTTGGCGTAGACCGACTTGATTTCATCCATCGGCAGCAGCCGCTCTTCGACTGCCCGCACGATGCGATCGCGTTCGTTCATCGACAGATCGCCGCGCGCATGGATTTGTGCCTGCGCAATTTCGGGTTCGGTGTTGGGGAAGAACACCACGCCGCGACCGACAATCGAATACAACCAATAAGTACCCACCAGTGCGCAGATGGCAGCCAGCAGCGTCATCTTGGGCCAGTGCAACAGCGTGCCCAGGGTTCTGGCATAGAACCGCATCAGCGCGCCGGGCTTTCTGCTCGATACGGGTTTGGCGTCTTTCATTTGTTTGTCGCCGCCGAAGCTGCCACCCAGTACCGGTATGAACACCAGTGCCATGAACAGTGAGGCGATCAGGCAGATGATCACTGTCATGGGCAGGTACTTCATAAACTGGCCGACCATGCCGGGCCAGAAGATCACCGGAAAGAAGACCGCTAGTGTTGTCGCGGTCGAGGCGGTGATCGGCCAGGCCATGCGCTGTGCGGCCGCCTTGAAGGCCTGCCGTCGGGTCATACCGTCGCGCAGGTTGCGATCAGACAGCTCGGTTACTACGATCGCGCCGTCAACCAGCATGCCAACGACCAGAATCAGGCTGAACAACACCACCACATTAAGCGTGAAACCGAGGCTGTGCATCACCAGAATGCCAGCCAGAAACGAACCCGGGATTGCGAGCCCTACCAGCACGGCCGAACGGACCCCCAGTGCGGCGATAATGACGATCATCACCAGCAGAATGCCGGACATAATGTTGTTCTGCAGGTCGGCGAGCATGGTGCGAATCTGCTTGGATTTGTCCTGGTGAAATGCCACGCGGATTGAGTCGGGCCATAGCTTTTGCTGCTCGGCGACCAGATCGCGGATCGCCTGATTGGTTTCAATGATGTTGGCGCCAATCCGCTTGGAGACTTCCAGTGCCAGCGCCGGCTGACCGTCCACACGGGCAAAACCGTTGGGATCCTTGAATGTGCGCCTGACGCTCGCCACATCCGCGAAGGTGATGACGGTATCGCCGCTGACCTTGACTGGCAGGCTCAATACATCCTCAATATTTTCGACTACGCCGGGTACTTTCAGCACCATGCGCCCGGCCCCGGTATCGATCGCACCGGCCGCCACCAGCAGATTGTTGTTGCGAATCAGAGTGAACAGTTCGTCGTAGCGCACGCCGTAGGTTTCCATTACCACCGGATCGACGATGACCTCGAGCACTTCTTCGCGTTCGCCGCCGATCTTCACTTCCAGCACGCCGGAATTTGCCTCGATTTTTTCCTTCAGGTCACGCGCGATCCGCAGCAGGCTGCGTTCCGGGATCGGGCCGGCCAGCGATACGGTCAGTACCGGAAATAATGCGACGTTGATTTCATGCACGGCAGGTTCATCGGTATCCCCGGGCAGGTCGGACTTGGCGGCATCGACTTTTTCTCTGACGTCGACCAGTGCGGTGGCCGGGTCGAAACCGGGATCGAACTCCAGCATCACCGAGCCGTGTCCCTCAGAGGCGGTGCTGGTCATGTCGCGCACGCCGGCGATCGACTGCAGTTCCTTCTCCATCGGTCGAATCAGCAGCCGCTCCGAGTCTTCCGGAGAGATGCCGTCGTGGTTCATCGACACATAGATAATCGGTATCGCAACGTCGGGCTCGGCTTCTTTCGGGATCGCCAGATAAGACAGCAGGCCGCTGATCAGAAAGAACAGTAGGACCATGATGACAGCCCGGTTGCGGCTGAAGGCCGCTTCGATGATCGTGTGCATATCAGGAGTCCGGATCGGCGACGGGTTGCACCCGTTCGCCGGCGTTGACAAAGCCCTGGCCCAGGGTGATCAGGTCGACCTCATCGGGTATTCCAGTCACCCAGGCGCCCTGACTCTCCGTTTTGACCACTTCTACCGGGTAGAAGGTTACCTTGTTTTCTTCGTCCACGGCTTTTACGCCCAGTTCACCGGCGTCGCCGAGCGCGAGGATGGCCGGAGATATCAGGTGGGCGCGCAGTTGCGCGGTGGGGATGCGAATTTCAGCGCTGACACCGGTCATGATGCGTGCCGGCGGATTGTCGACCAATATCTCGACGCGAAAGCTGCGGGTTGCGGAATCGGCCATCGAAGACACATAGCGCACCGTACCGCTGACTTCATCGCCGGTGATCAGGCTGGCGCTCGCCTGCTGATCGATTTTCACATCAGCGATGCTCTGCTGTGGAATTTCGCCGGTGATTAGCAGTTTGCTGTGATCAACCAGCGTACCGATGTCACCTCCGCGGTCGACAAAATCCCCGACCTCGACCTGCAGATCTTCCAGTACGCCGTCAAAAGGGGCCACGACGTTGGTGTTTTCAATCTCAAGCGTCGCCGACATCACCTGCGCTCTGGCAGCTTCGAGCTTGGCCGCGGCCGACTCCAGGCTAAACTGAGACTGCAACCCCTGTCGCTGTAGCTTCCTGGCCGCCTCGTATTCATTTGCCGCCTGTATTTCGTTGGCACGGGCGACGGCCAGATCTGCTTCGCGCCCATCGATGGCCAATTGTAGAATTGGATCCCCAGTGGCGAGTTTCTGGCCCTTGCTGGCGGGTTTGCCAATCACGCTGCCAGCGGTTTCGGCGCGCAGATGCAGCATTCGCAGAGGCTCGACCTGGCCCTGAATGACAATCTCGCGTGTGGTGTTTTGTGCTTTCTGACGACGCACCTGGACCTTCATCGCGACGACGCGCGGCTCGGCGGGCTCGCTTTGCTCACCGGCGCTGGCATCGTTCTGATCCGCCTGGGGGGCGCCGCCAAATTGACCGCTGGCCATCCATGCACCGACGGCTACGATGACGATCAGGGCGATGAATATTGATCGGTTCATCCGACAGGGTTTCCGCAATAGTTGGAGAGGATAGATTCAGCTTAGCAGTGCCAGCGACAAACCGTTTGCAACGGCGGGCAACTCAAGCCGAAAAGACGCCGCCATCAAATATATGGTGGGGCGAGCAACGGGTTTATGCAACCGCCCGGGATACATGGCATTGTGCCCCACAGGCACTAAACTCAAGCGCTGGCGCGCAGCCTGCGCCGATTCAAATGCGGAGCGATGATTGACTGGACAATGCCTGTTTGGACCCTGCTGCCGGTGCGAGCCACGCTCGATATTGCCGCTCGTGTCGGTTGTCTTGCTGGCGCTGTTGCTGACGGCCTGCGCCAGCACTATCCATCTCGCGGTCGATCAGCAGGCGCTGAATCTTGGCTTGCAGCGAGTGGTGGTTGAGGGGAAGCGCTATCGGCATGTGGTCTACCGGCCAACGCGCATCGCGGTCGGCCAGAGGCTGCACGTTTATATTGAGGGAGATGGCATCCCGTGGCGTCGTCGCACGATCATCTCCTCCGATCCGACTGCCTTCAACAATCTGATGCTGCGCCTGATGGATCGCGATCCGGGCCCGGCCATCTACGTCGGCAGGCCCTGCTACTTTGGCCTGGTAAACGATGAAGCGTGTGAATCGGATGTCTGGACCTTCTCGCGTTACTCGCGATCGGTGGTCGAAAGTATGGCGGCAGTGATTCGCAGTCAGGCGAAAGGCTACAGGCAACTCGTGCTGCTCGGCCACAGCGGCGGCGGTGCACTGGCGATGATGTTAGCCGAACGTTTGCCCGAGGTCGCGGCGGTCGTCACCGTGGCAGGCAATCTCAACGTCAGCGGTTGGACGAGCCATCATAATTATACGCCGCTGTACGGCTCACTGGACCCGTTGAACCGG
>CAZYDV010000253.1:0-9301 GCA_964646405.1 uncultured Granulosicoccaceae bacterium
CTGCTGGTTCTCGATGAACCCACGTCCGCGCTTGATCCGATCGTCGCGGCCGATACAATGAATCTGCTCGACTCCATCCTTGCAAACGGCGCCACGGCCATGCTTCTCATCACTCATGATCTTGGCCTGGCAGCGCGACGCGTGGCGCGGTTGCTGGTGATGGATGACGGGCGTATCGTCGAGGACGCGCACACCGCGGAGCTGTTGCAAAACCCTCAAAGTACCGCTGCAAAAAATCTCTCGCAACATTGCAGTTGGCGCTCGTTGTCTTGCTAAGCGTCGATGCGATATCGGTACGGCGAGACCAGGCGCTGGTGCTTGATAACATCTCACTGACCCTTGCCGCCGGGGCGAGCCTCGCCGTGGTCGGTGAGAGCGGTGCCGGAAAGTCCACACTGATTGCGGCAATACTGGGGCTTGTGAAACTTGCTGCCGGTCGCGTCAGCTGGCAGGGCGCTGCGGTTCAAAGTTGCCGCCCGGCACTGGTGATGCAGGAGCCACGGGCGGCGTTCAACCCGGCTTTGCGTCTGCGTCGATCGATCGTCGAACCTTTGCTTGCTGCCGGGATCACACCCGCACCCGAAAAGCTCGACGCGCTGTGCAGCAGACTCGACCTGTCGACCGAATTGCTGGAGCGAAGACCGTCTGAGATTTCTATCGGCCAGGCGCAGCGCGCAGGTATTTTGCGAGCGATCATCGGCGCCCCGGCGCTCATCCTGTTTGACGAACCGCTGTCAGCGCTGGATGCGGTCAATCAGAAACTCACCGCACGTTTAATTGCCGACCTGCAGCAAGAGCAAGGTTTTGCAGCACTGATCGTCACCCACGATCTGGGATTTGCCACAGCCTTTGCGGATCAGGTTGCGGTGATTCGCGCCGGGCGCCTGCTGGAGCAATCATCCGCCGCTGCCTTTGTGGCGGCGCCGGTCAGCGATTATGGCCGCAAGCTGCGCGATGCGGCCATCGCTCTTGGCTCGCTGGATCAATGATCCTGATCATTATCGGGCTGTTGACGCGCGCGGCGATTGTGCTGACGGGGGCCGCGCTCGCCACGTTTGCATTGCTCTGGTTTGCGCCAGGTGACCCGGCGCTTGCCATCGCGATGGCGCGCTACGACTCGATCGTGCCGAGCGACGTCGTCGATATTGTCCGCGCCGAGGCCGGTCTTGACGCCGGCTTCTGGGTGGCCTTCAAGAGTTGGGTTGGGCCCTTGCTGGTGGGAGACTTTGGCCGATCGTCAGTCAACGGGCGCGCCGTGTTGCCGGACCTTTTAACCGCTGCGAGCTACACATTTCCGCTGGCGCTCGCGGGCCTTGCGATCGGCATTGTGGTGTCGGTGCCGCTGGCGATGATCGCCGCACGCCGCCCCGGCAGTCTGGTCGACCGGCTGGCGGTTGCCGTGGCCTCGCTGGCAGCGGCGATCCCAGCGTATTGGTTGGGGCTGTTACTGATATTGCTTTTTGCAGTGAAATTATCCTGGCTGCCGGCGATGGGTGCCCGCACGCCGGCACACGCGGTATTACCGGCCTTGACGCTTGGGTTGGGTGTTGCCGCCGCACTAACCCGTATTATCCGTTCGGGCATTCTAGAGGCGCGTGGACAGCCGTTTCTGGATGCACTGCGGCGTCGGGGTGTACCCGAATCCGGTATTTCCCGCGACCATATCGCGCTGCATGCCGCTATACCGGTGATTACTGTGATCGGGCTGGAGCTTGCGTTTTTGCTCGAAGGGGCGGTAATGGTGGAGGTGATATTTGGTCGGCCCGGTTTGGGCAGCTTTCTCGTCGACGCGATCGAGGCGCGCGACTTTCCGAAGGTTCAGGCAGTGGTGTTGCTGACGGCAGTGCTGTTCGTCATCGTCAATCTGGCCATCGATCTGATTTACCGGGCGATTGATCCGCGCATCGGCACGGCCGATGCGTAGCGTGCTCGCGCTGTCCATTGCGTTCATCATGCTGGCGATCGGCGGGCCACTGATCGCACCGCACGACCCGACCGCGATCAACATACCGGAGCGGCTCAGCGATCCGGGCGCACAGTGGCTGTTGGGCACCGACGCACTCGGGCGCGACATCTTCTCGCGGCTGCTGCACGGCGCGCGCTGGTCGCTGGGGCTCGCGTTTCTGATCTCGATAATCGGCCTGCTCATCGGCACCGTCATCGGCCTGATCGCCGCGATGGGTGGCCGCATCGCCGACTGGCTGGTGATGCGAACCACCGATACGTTTCTGGCGTTTCCGGAACTGGTGGCCGCCGTAGTGATTGCCGGCTTGCTCGGCGCGGGCACCGGCAGCCTCATTTTTGCACTCAGCGTCACTGGCTGGATGCGCTACACACGGGTTGCCCGCGGCATCGGCCTGTCGCTGCAGACACGCGGCTACGTGGTGCAGGCGCGGCTGGCCGGACTGTCCGGTTTCTATATTGCACGGTGGCACTATCTGCCGGCGCTGATGCCATCGCTGATCGTGGTCTGGACAGGTATGTTCGCGCGCGCGATTCTGGGCATTTCGGCGTTGGGTTTCCTCGGATTTGGTGTGCAGCCGCCGATGCCGGAGTGGGGCACCATGCTGCTCGATGCCAGAATTCATATGCGCTCCACACCGCTGCAAATGATCTGGCCCGGTATGGCGGTTGTGGTGTGTGTGCTGGCGATCAATCTGGCAGGCGATGCCTTGCGTGATTCACTGGTAGAGGACATTAAATAAGCACTACCGTAGCCCCGCGTCCCGAGCTGGCAACCGCGCATTCGAGGTGCGTGTGTGAATAGTGCATAATTAGCGTCAAGGTGGCCATCCGATCCGTGCGCTGCAGTGCGAGCCGCTCGGTCACGGACCGCTTGCCATCCTGCAGTTAACCCCCGTGCCCAGAAAAAGGCCCACTCGATTGGCTAGTGTAAAAAAAATCCTCGAACATGCCGAAAGCCAGTGCGACAACCACGGCGTGCGGTTGACCGACAAGCGAAAGACGGTGCTGACCGGCCTGCTGCAATCAAAAAGGGCGCTGTCGGCCTATGAGTTGATCGACTACTGCCGCGACCAACTCGGTGAGAAGCTGCCGCCGATGTCGATCTATCGGATACTCGAGTTCCTCGAATCCGAACAATTGGTGCACAAACTTAAACTGACCAATCGATACGTCGCCTGTACGCATATCACTTGCGACCATCGGCATGAAGTGCCCCAGTTTCTTGTCTGCACGCAGTGCTTTCGCGTCGCCGAAACCAGTCTTAGTAAATCCACACTCGGTACCATCAAGCGCAATGTGAAAGAAGTCGGCTTTGAACTGGTCAGCCCGCAGCTTGAAATAAACTGTCTGTGTGCAGAATGCAGTCAGGAGTGATTTGCAGGCTTCGGGTGAAAGCGCCGTTGCTGTCAGCCACAGAGTTACGACTGTCGTACGCCCTCTTTGCATCCTGCCATGCAGTGTGGACTTGTATCCTGAAGGTCTAGGTACATTGAAGCGTCGGTTTCCTGATGCCGCGTTGAACCAACAGTTGAAAATTGTGATGAATGGTGATGTCATCCTTCAATTGAAGGATGACACAGGTTCTGCCCGGTGTAGAATGACAAGTGCGTGCAAGATTAGCGTTGCATACGGGATGTTTTGGCGTACAACAGAATCTAAAGAGGGAAACGGATGTCCTTACACAAGCATTGGGTGTGTACCTGTGCGGCACTTGCGCTGGTCGCGGCCACACCGGCAACTGCCGAGATCAAAATTGGTGTCGCTGGCGTACTGACAGGCGATATCTCCTGGATCGGCGAGCAACAGGAAGTGGGCGCGCGGCGCGCGGTAGATGACATCAACGCCGCTGGTGGGTTACTCGGCGAGCAGGTAGAACTGGTTGTTCTTGACGATCAATGCGACCCCGAACTCGCTGTGGCCGTTGCCAGGCAGATGATCGATGAAGGCGTGGTGTTTGTTAACGGGCACACCTGTTCTGGCAGCTCACTCGCCACCGCACCTTTATACAAAGACGCCGGAATTGTTCAGATTTCACCAACGTCTACCACACCGGAACTCACCGAACGCGGCTACGAACATTTCTATCGGGTCTGCGGGCGCGACGACGTGCAAGGTGCCATTGCCGGCGAGCTACTGGCCAGCCGTTTTGCCGATAAGGCTATCGGCGTGGTGCACGATAACCAGGCCTACGGCAAGGGATTGGCAGAGCAGACGGTCAAGGCGCTCGAGCAGCGCGGTGTTAAGGTGGCACTTTACGAGGGATTCGAATCCGAACAAGCCGACTACAGTTCACTGGTAGACAACCTTGAAAAAAGCAATATCGAGGTTTTGTACGCCGGCAGCTATCAGTCAGATGCCTCCATTATCCTGACCCAGGCAGCCGAACGTGGAATTGAATTGCAGCTGGTCGCAGGCGATTCGCTGGCCAGCGACGATTTTCTGGTTTACACCGGTGACAGTGGCATTGGCACGCTGTTTACCTTCGGACCTGATGCCACCAAACTTGCCAGTTCTGAATCAGTAGCGGCACGCATTCGCGACGAGGACGGTTTCGAGCCGAATGGCTATACGCTCTACAGTTATGCGGCCGTGCAAGCGTGGGCGAAGGCGGTGGAAGCCGCAAACTCCACCGAGGTAGACAAGCTATCGGTGGCCATGCGCAATGAGCAGTTCGACACCGTGCTTGGTACACTGGGCTTTGATAGCAAGGGCGATGTCACCGGTATCGATAGCTATATCTGGTACGTCTGGGGCGAGGAGACCTACGGGCCGCTGAAATAATCATAACGATTGCAATGAGCATTGCAGCACCGGGTACATTGCCCGGTAGTGAAAAGAGCGTGTCCTGATGATACAGACGACCGGTGTTAAAGGACGCCTGCTACTGGCGTTTCTGGGCATCAGTGCGTTTGCTGCTATCGCCGCGATCGCGGGTATGTTTGCGCTGTCGAGAGTCAGTGATTCACTCGATCACGTGACGGCAGAAAGAGTGCCCGCCGCCTTCTCATGGCTTGCTTTCTCGCGTCGCGCCGAATCCATCGTGCAGGCGGCACCAACGCTGCTGATTGTTCGCTCCGAGAGCGAAAGAGAAAAAGTCGCCAGTGACATCGAGGCGCAAATTCTGTCGCTACAGGATGCCATTGGCGCCGCTAGCGAAAACGAGCAATCACAGGCGCCGCTACTTCAACGCATCCGCACCGATGTAAGCGCGCTGGGCGACAATTTAACCGAGTTGGACGGCTTGGTTGGTCAGCGTTTAAAGGTGGCCACGCAGAAAAACAAACAAATCCGCAAACTGGAAACGACGAACCGCGCCGTTTCGCGGTTGTTCTCACCGACCAGCCGCAAGCTTGAGCTGCGCCTTCGTCAGTGGGAAGAGCTCGATGGCGATCGTTCCTCAACGGCGGCATTGTCGGTGGAACAATCGAAGGTTGCGCGCAATCTCGCCGAGTTGCTGGTACAGCGTGAGGCAACGCAATATGTGCGCGAATTCAATGAGAACTTGAACAGCATTGTAGTCAGCGAAAGTGCAGCTGAAATACCACCTAAACAGTTTGTTGCACGGCAGTCACTTCAGCAGCTGGATCAGCTGGTGCCCCAACTTCCGGCAATCTATCAGCGACGTTTGAAAAAACCACTGGTGGCCTACCAGCAGCTTGGGGAGGGGGATGCGAGTCTGGCGCAGATTCGGGTTGACGAGCTGGAACTGGTCGCACAGGCCGAGATGGTGCTGGCGGAGAACACCAAAGTATCCACCGCGCTGAAACAGGCGCTGGATACATTGGTTGAAGATGCCAACAAAGACATTCGCGAGGCGCGTGCCGATGCTCGGCGTGTGCAGAACGTCAGTAGCGGCATATTGCTGTTCCTGGTGGCGCTGTCGTTGCTGAG
The DNA here is from genome assembly GCA_964646405.1 of uncultured Granulosicoccaceae bacterium. Classification (GTDB taxonomy): domain Bacteria; phylum Pseudomonadota; class Gammaproteobacteria; order Granulosicoccales; family Granulosicoccaceae; genus CAKZSB01. The sequence continues at coordinate 5,857 of CAZYDV010000253.1, forward strand.
CTCGGCCTTGATTTTCTGGTTGTACGTTAAGCGAAATCTGATCGCGCGACTGACCGGATTGAGTGACAGCATGCTGGCGATCGCCGATGGTAATCTGCACGCTGAACTGCCCACCGGCAAGGGTAGCGACGAGATTGCCGGTATGGCCAATGCGTTGTCGATTTTTCGGGACACAGCGCTTGAAGTGGAGGAGAACAACCTGCGCGAAGTGGCCATAGCGCGTTCCCGATTGATTGAGGCAATAGAAACCATATCCGAGGGCTTTGCCTTTTTCGATGAAGACGACAAACTGGAACTAAGCAACCAACGCTATCAGGAATTTGCCGGTGACCCGGACCGGATCCATGTGAAAAACGGCGTGAGCTTTGAGGACATCGCACGCTATACCGCATCGCAGGGTCAGATCAGTACCGACGGGCTCGATCTGGAAGGGTATGTTGAAAAGCGAGTGAGCGCTCACCGTAACCCGCAGGGACTGAAAGAGTTTTCACTGGGCGATGGTCGTACGGTTCAGATCAATGAGCGTAAAATCGATAGCGGCGGTACTGTGGCCATTTACACCGACCTTACGATTCTGAAGCAGCGTGAACAGGAGCTGGCAGAGTTTGTCGTGAAGCTTGAGGCGGCTCGGGATACCGCGATGGAGGCGACGGATGCCAAAAGTCAGTTCCTGGCCAATATGTCGCACGAGCTTCGCACGCCGTTGAATGCAATCATTGGCTATAGCGAAATGTTGTCCGAGGATGCAGAAGACGCCGGACATGAAGATTACCTGCCGGATCTGCACAAAATCAACAGCGCTGGCCGGCATCTGTTGGGGTTGATTAACGACATTCTCGATCTGTCGAAAATCGAGGCAGGCAAAATGGACGTTTTGCTGGAAGACTTTCGCTTGCAGGACATGATCGATCAGGTTGCATCGCTGGTCCAGCCAATGGCGCTCAATAACAATAATCAAATTACACTGACCATCGCCGATGATCTGGGTGGCATGACATCCGATGAAACCAAAATACGCCAGTGCCTGGTTAATTTGCTCAGCAATGCGCTGAAGTTCACCGAGAATGGGACGATTGAATTGTCGGTGCAGAAGACGATGGTCAGTGACGAGCCATGGATTGAATTTGCAGTAAGGGATTCCGGCATTGGTATGACACAGGAGCAGCTGGGACGGTTGTTTGTTGCTTTCAGTCAGGCTGATGAGACGACATCGCGTGACTATGGCGGCACCGGACTTGGTCTGGCGCTGACGCGTCAGTTCAGTCGGCTGCTCGGGGGCGATGTCGATGTCGAGAGCACACCGGGAGTCGGCTCTGTTTTTACCATTAAACTGCCCGTTGTCGCCCCGCGTGATGGCGTTGGTACTGCTACCGGTAGTGTAATCAATCCTGTTGTACCGGGGGCGAGATCGATTCTGGTGATCGATGATGAGCGAGAAGTCTACGACATGCTGCGCAACGAATTGCCGGAACCGGAGTTTTCTATTTCTTATGCCGAAAATGGTACTCGCGGGATTGAGCTAGCCCGCTCATCCCAGCCTGATCTCATCACGCTTGATATTGTTATGCCGGATGTTGACGGCTGGTCCGTTTTGCAGCAACTGAAATCGGACCCGTCGCTACGCGATATTCCCGTGGTGGTGCTGACGCTGATGGGGGACAGTCAGATGGCATTTGCTCTGGGCGCTGCGGAATTTATCACCAAACCGGTCAGTCCGGCGCGGCTGTCAGCGTTGATCGCGCAGCAAAGTAATCCTGCAGCTAAACAGGTTTTAATCGTCGACGATGAAGACGATTCACGTAACCTGTTAAAACGAACACTGACCAAAGAGGGCTGGTCGATTGCCGAGGCCCGTGACGGCATAGAAGCGCTTGAAAATCTGCAACAGTGCAACCCCGCAGTGGTGTTGCTGGATCTGGCTATGCCTCATATGGACGGCTTCGAGCTACTGAAGAAAATGCGTGCCGATGAAAAATGGCGCAGCACACCGGTGGTTATCGTGACGGCAACTGATCCAACAAAAGCAGAGCGTACTTTGTTGTCGGGCAACGTCGAGCAGATTCTTCAGAAAGGTCAGTACAGCCGTGAGTCACTGGTGAGTGATATCAAGTCACTGATTGGCGCCGCGTGATGGTCAATTTTTGCTGGAAGATGCACTAATGGAAGATCAGAAAACCAGAATTTTACTGGTCGAAGACAACGAGATGAATCGCGACATGCTCAGTCGTCGACTGCGTCGTAAGAACTTTGATGTCACCATCGCCATAGACGGACAGGAGGGGATAGATCTGGCCACGGCCGACCCGCCAGATCTAATCCTAATGGATATGAGCCTGCCGAAGGTCGATGGCTGGGAGGCAACTCGCCGGCTAAAGGCGATGGATCACCTGTCCAGTGTGCCAATTATCGCGCTGACAGCCCATGCGATGAGTTCAGATCGCGATAAGGCCCTTGAAGCCGGCTGCGATGACTATGATACCAAGCCGGTCGAGATCAAACGCCTGCTGGGCAAAATTGCAGCGCTGACCCATCCGGCCTGATTGATGCGTTGATGGTAGAGCATGCTGATCTGGCTGACGCCGCACGGTATCGAGCCGCACGTTTGGCTGACATGCGTCAGCGGCTGGCGACACCGTCCCGCGCACTGGGCGAGTACTGTGAATTTATCGTAAGCTCTGCAGCGACGCTGGATAACACGGACCTGACCGATGATCTGAAACGCATAGAGGAGGCAGCGGCACAACTCAACGCACTGGTTGATAATCTGCTAGCCGGTAAACTGCCGCCGGAGTACGCCAGTGAAGCAGATGCTGAAGTAGAGCGGCGCTTGCGGCACGATCTGAGAACACCGATTAACGGTATTCTCGGCTTTGGCGAAATGATAGCCGAAGACATAGAAGACTATGGCGCCGAGTCCATTCAGGCGGATCTCGATAAACTGCTCTCCGAAACGCGCCAGCTTCTCGATCAACTCGACTCGATCGTCAACTTTACCCGCCAGCCCGATGATCCTGACCAGGCATCGTCGGCAGAGAGTGAAATCGGCGCCGAGGCTGATAGTTCCACCGAACGCGCGATGGCCGATTTGCTGGGGCGGATCAGTACCGATAGTGCGAATGAGGCCGAGGTCATCATCGGCCGTATACTGGTGGTCGATGATATCCAGACCAACCGGGATCTGCTGGAGCGGCGACTGAGCCAGGACGGCCATACCGTGTATACGGCCGTTGACGGGCGTGATTCGCTAAAACAACTGCGGGAGCACCCGGTCGATCTGGTCTTGCTGGATCTGATGATGCCGGATCTAAACGGTTTTGAAGTACTGGAGCGTATGAAGGCCGATCCGGAGTTGCGTAGTATTCCGGTAATTATCATCTCGGCGCTGGATGAAACAGAGGGCGCGATCAAATGTATTGAGAAAGGTGCCCACGATTACCTGCCCAAG
>CAZYDV010000254.1:0-9222 GCA_964646405.1 uncultured Granulosicoccaceae bacterium
ATGTACCACCAGCTTTTTTGCCGGTGTGCGGGCAGGTGATCGAAGTCTGGCAACAACTTTTGATAGTGGCGCACGCTCCAAAGTCGGGCCGGTTTGTCGTTGATTACCGCATCGGATACCGCAATGCCGTGCTCAATTCGATCCTCATAGCTCTTGCCGTAGAGTTGTTGCAGCGACGGATGCCCCACCGGCACGTGATAGCCTTCGTTGTCGATGTCGTGAATGATCTTCCAGTTGTACGGGCGCAATTGCTCGTAGCGTGCGCCGAGTGGTTGCATCGCGGCGATCTGGTACGGTTCTACTTCCGGCGCGATGCTTTTCAGTTGCTGTGCAAGGTCTGTGGCGTCAACGCTGAAGTTCACAAATACCAGCCCCTGCCACACCTCAACCGCTACCGGTACCAGGCTGAAATGCTGCGGGTTGAGGTTATCGAAGGTGTCGGGCAGCGGATAGCTTTGCAGTGAGCCGTCGAGTCCGTATGACCAGCCGTGGAACGGACACGAAATCCGATGTCTGCAGTGTCCGCTGTCGTTCAACAGGCGTGCGCCGCGATGTCGACAAACATTGTGATAGCCGCGAATGCGTTTGTTTTCATCGAGGATGATCAACGCCCGTTCTCCGGCTGCGTCGAAGGTGATGAAGTCGCCGCTTTTCTGTAGTTCCGATACGTGCCCGGCCAGCATCCAGTGTGAGCGGAAAAGCGCTGATTCCAGTTCGTAAAATTCGGTTGACTGGTAAGTCCATGGTGCGAGGCTGTCACGCTCGCCAGTGGTAGCTGGTGCTGGGTTTGAATCCTTTTTCATATTGGAATTTTAGTGCAGTACAGGTGCGGGCCAGCTTAGCTCTGAGTTCGAGTTTGCTGCAAGCGGCCCTGAGAGGTGTTGCTGATGCAGTTCTTGCTGACGCGGCGGGTTACCTTGTGGGCGATGGGGATTGTTGTGGAGGGTCGACGCTTGGGTGCGGTGTTGTTGATGCTGTCCTTGCTGACGCGGCGAGTTACCTTTCAGGTGATGGGGATGCCGGTGGAAACACGACGCGTGAGCGAGGTGCTCTTGATGTTGCGCTTGCTTACTCTGAGCGTTAACTGCAGCATTTGGCACTGGCTTTCGTCTCGGGTATCTCATGCAATCACACTATCCACTCCTAATTGTCGGCGCAGGCGCGGCGGGTATCGGTGCGGCGCATGCTGCACAGGCCGCCGGCATCGATTATCTGGTGTTAGAGGCATCTCACCGTGTGGGTGGTCGCGGACTGACCGAGGAGCTGGCCCCCGGGATTCCCTGGGATCTGGGGTGTCACTGGCTGCACAGTGGCAGCATCAATCCACTGGCCAAAGTGGCTGACGAGCTGGGTGCGCACTACGATGTCGATCATCCGAGCCGCGCATTTTATTGGCAGGGCAGCCGGGTGGACGCCGATCAGCAGCAGGATTACGAGCGCTATATGTCCAGGCAGTGGCAGCACGTAATGAATGCCGGGCAACAGGGGCGCGATACAGCGCTGGCGGATCTGATCGACTACGACAGTCGGTGGGCTGCGTATTATGTCTACTGGCAATCGCTGATGACGTCGGAGGATATCGATCGGTTTTCTGCGCTGGATTTGTACCACTACGAAGATACCGGCGAGGACTGGCCGCTGCGGTATGGCTACGGCGCGCTGCTCGAGCGCCATGCACAAGGCCATGCGATTCGGCTTAACACGGCGGCGAGGCAAATTGACTGGGGCGGTGCGCAGGTTAAGGTGCAGACGAACGCTGGCACGCTGACGGCCGACAAACTCATCGTCACCGTATCCACCGGTGTGCTGGGTGGCCGCGATATCCGGTTTTTACCTGCATTGCCGGTAGACAAACTAGAGGCAATTGAGCGTCTGCCGATGGGTTGCTACAACAATTTCGCCATGCTGTACGACGAGCCCTGGCCCTTCGACGAGGATACCCCTGAGCGCATCGACTACAGTGATGGAGACGATGTCAATTTTGCCTTCAAGCTGCGCTGCTCAGGGTGGCCCTATATCTATTGCGCGGTAGCTGGCCGTCAGGCGCGGTGGCTTGAGCGCCAGCCCGCGGCCGCGTCTGAGGATCTGATGATGGGCGCGTTGACTGACATCTTCGGGTCCGACTTCAAACGCAAGATCGCAAGCTTTAAATCCAGCGCCTGGGGAGACGACCCATTGATCAAAGGGGCATTTTCTGCGAGCAAGCCGGGCTTTGCCGATCAGCGGCAGGTGTTGGCAGCGCCGCTGGCCGAGCGTTTGTACTTTGCGGGTGAGGCTACATCCGAACGAGCGTTCTGTACTGCCCATGGCGCCTGGCAAAGTGGGCGCGATGCGATGCTGGCGAGCCAGCGATGAGTATAGAGCGTCGCGCTTGTTGCGGCTGGTCTCGGTCGTGCGGCTGCGGCAGGCTAAACCTGCCGGCTCTCTCAGCCGCGCGGCGGTGATCAGTCCGTGGCTGCGACCAGAGAGGGCAGAGCGCGTCCGCCAGCAGGAGGAGACATGTGGTTTGCGCTGTCTGAGGTGTTTCGGTTTGTCGGTTGATTTTTCATCCATCGATCGAAGAGCAGTTGATAGCGGGCCTGATTGTTGGCCCACCATTGATCGTTTTGTAGTACCAGCGTGCTGGCATTGTTCGCGTAGCCTGGCAATAGTTTCTGGTATTCGGCGCTGACCAGTGACATGGCCGAGCGGCGTGCCGGACCATTGCCGGCCGACGTGGCGTAACGGCCGTTGATCTGGGGCTCAGATAGCTGCTGAATCAGTGACCAGGCGGCAGATTGGTTGCGCGTACTGACAGGAATGGCCCACATATGTAGCTGGTACAGGGCCTGATCCCAAAGGATTTGCCAGTTCGCAGCACCGCGAAGCGCCGAGTGCCTGGCGGCCATCTGGCCGCTGATCACCGCAAAGCGCAACGGCATCGTCTCCATGGCAAGTATGGCCAGCTGGTCATTTTCCACCCAGTGGATCTGGTCGCGCAGGCTGTTCAGTGCATGCTCGATAATCGGCCAGGCTTTGTCTGGCTGCTGCAGGGTCGGGTAGAGCTGATCGGCAGCGATACCGTATGCCAGGAGCGCGCGCTCAGCGATGCCACGTGGCGAGCGGCGCATGGCACGCAGACCGGGGAAGGCTTCCAGATCGAAGAAGTCGCCGAGGATGGCGGGCTGCGGCTCACCGTGCGTGCGGCGGTAGGCGATCACTGAGCTGCTCAGTGTGTGGCCGACCCCACACGGTGACAGCGTACCGGGCAGGTAGTCATCACGCACTGAAGCCAAATCGAGTGAGGCGGGTAGCTGGCTCACTGGCAACAGGAATAGTTCGCCTTCTTCACAGGCTCGATGGACGCTTGCCGAGTCGATGTCGATCACATCCCCGATCGGCAGATCGGCCGGCTCGCGGCGCCTGTCTGCTGCGATAAACACCGTGTTCGACACTTTCTGAAGTTGATTTTTCAGCGTCTGCAAGTGTATGGCGGATGAGTGTCTGACCACCAGAGCTTGTTCCCTAGCAGTGTCTTCAGATGCTTGCGCCGGGGCTATTGCCAGACCAAGGCAGCCGGTTGCCAGGAGCAATTTCTTTCGGATTTTGGAATTCTTAAACAAGTTGTCCAGTGCCTCACACAGCGGATGCATTTTTTTGTCTGCAGTAACTGTAGCAGTCGGCTATATAACAACAACCAGTTCACAAAACTGGGTCTGCAGACAGACCGGATTGGTCTGCTGCCGGGTGGTGAGTATTCGCCAGTAAATATAAAAAACGACCCGATCCGATCGTGCGGGTCTGTCCAACACTGCAACAGGAAGGCATAAATGCCCGAAGCTATTTCGAATCGACGAAGTGCTGATCCAGACGGCGATTACGGCGACAATTCGGACAAGGATATCGATCTGCGGATGTATGCGCTGACGCTGCGTAAACACCGTTGGATCATTATGTTGTTTACCGCATTGTGCGTCGCCGCGGCAATCTGGGTAGTCAATGGAATGACGCCGATCTATCGGGCGTCGGCGCAACTGTTAATTGAGTCCAAGTCGACCAATACGGTCGCGATTCAGGATCTCTTCGATGGCAGCCGCAAGGACGCCGACTACTACTACACACAGTATGAAGTGTTGAAGTCACGTCGCCTGGCCAGGCGAGTGATGGAAAAGCTGAATCTCTTCAAGCATCCGGAGTTCCATCTCCCCGGTGATGCCAATGCCGTGCTCGCGCCGCAGATCGGTGATCAGATGGGCACCAGTGCGTTCAGCGATGTTGTCGAATTTGGAATGGATGCCGCCGAACCCGAAACGGTGGAAGAGCAATTGGCGGTGAATCGATTTCTCTCACGGTTGAGTGTCGATCCGCTTAAGCGAACCAAGCTTGTGACCATCAGTTTTGAATCGTCAGATCCGGTGCTGGCCGCACAGGTGGCGAACGCGGTGGCGGAAGGCTACATCGTCAATTACATGGACACCCGCATGGAGATGAGTGAGACCGCGACCGCGTGGCTTGCCGAACGCCTTGCCGGTATCAAAGTACGACTGGCTGAGGCGCAGGGGCGGTTGCTCGACTACAAGGAACAACATGGGTTGATTGATGTCGGCGGTTCTGTCGGTGGCCTGAATGAACAGCAGGTGGGCATTGTCACGACCAAGTTGATTGAGGCGCAGCGCTCCGCGGCGGAGGCCAAAATCCTGTACGACGAGATCGGCGAGACGGGCCGTTCCAATCCAGAGGCGCTGTTGAGCCTGCCGATCATCAATTCCGATGAGCTGGTCAGGAAGTTCAAACTGACCCGTCAGGAAGCGCAGTTCAATCTTGATGAGTTGTCTAATCGCTATGGCAACAAGCACCCCAAAGTCATCGACGCGACGTCACGGCTGCAAACCGCGCGTGCCAATTTGCGGCAACAGATCGTCAACATCGTCGACTCGATCGAAAAAGACTATCGCCTGAGTCAGCAGAGTGTCGCATCGCTGCAAGAGACGCTCGACAAAGAGACCGGCAAGATACAGGCGGTGGATCGCAACCGCATGGAGCTGATTACGCTCGAGCACGAGGTCGAGGCCAATCGCAAACTCTATGACACCTTTTTCAGCCGTATTCGAGAGGTTGACGAAGCCGAAGACATGAGCAGCTCCAACGCTCAGGTCTCTGAAATTGCGGAAGTGCCGCTGCGACCGGTGAAACCTCAGAAATCCCTGATTGTATTGCTGGCCGGTTTGTTGGGCCTGGGACTGATCATCGGCTGTGTTCTCGTGTACGAATCGATGGATGGCACGATCAACAGTACCTCGGACATCGAGACCAAACTGCAATTGAAAATGCTGGGCATTATTCCGCTGGTGCCGAAAAAAGTCCTTGGTGATCGTAGAAACAAAGCTCTGGTGCCCGGTAGTCAGGCGGGTGGCAATCAGTTCGAGGAGAGCATTCGCACGATTCGCACAAGCATCTGCCTTGAGGATCTGCAGGAAAAACAGCAGGTGATCATGGTGACATCGGCGTTGCCAGGGGAGGGCAAGTCCACGCTGGCGAGTCATCTGGCTTACAGCTTTTCGCAGCTTGAGCGTGTGCTGTTGATCGAATGCGATATGCGGCGTCCCAGTTTGCACCGCGCGTTTGAGTTCGACACTAAGGGAGGACTTGCGGAGCTACTGAACGGTCAACTGCAATTTGTCGATTGCATCAGTCTGGATACGGTGGGTGATCTGGATGTGATACCCGCCGGTACGATTCCAGACAAGCCACTGGAGTTGTTGAGTTCGAAGCGTTTTGAGTATCTGATCGAGAAAATGAAAAAGCGCTACGACCGAATCGTTATCGACAGTGCGCCGGTACAGGCGGTCAGTGATGCGCTGCTGTTGGGGCAATATGCGCAGACGGTGATTTTCGCGGTGCGCGCAGCGCAAACACCCAGCGTAGTCTGTGAGCGCGGTGTCTCGCGTTTGCGTCAGGCCGGGATCAAACTATCCGGCGCCGTGGTCACCTGCGTGAACATCGCTAAGATCAATGGCTATGGTGGAGAGCTGCAGTATCAGGGTTACTACGACTACTACGGCTACAGCGATGAGCAACAACTCGAGGTGGTCAAAACGGCCGAGAAAAAGAAAGATCGCGAAGAGGATGTAGAACTCGCCTGATCGCCGATCACGCTAGTGACGAGTTGTGTCAAAGCGACGGCCATGTGCCGGCGCTTTGGTTTGTGTCAGGCGATTTCCTGGTGAACATCATCCAGTGCGGCGATGAGTCGATCGAACATCAGTTTCATTTCATCTTCATCGATCACCAGTGGCGGGCAGAATGCGATGCCATCGCCCGGCACCGGTCGCAGTATCAGATTGTGTTTACGTGCATGCGCTGACACCCTGGCGGCGATTTTGTCACCGACCGGGTACTGTTCGCGAGATTGTTTGTCAGCGACCAGTTCCGCAGCGCCAATCAGCCCTACCCCGCGCGCCTGCCCTACCAGCGGATGCTGGGCGAGCCGGTCGAGGCCGTTGCGCACGGCAGGCTCTAGTGATTTCACATGGGCGCAGATATTTCGCTCCTGGTAGATTTTCAAAGTTTCGATCGCGACTGCTGCGGCTACCGGGTGGCCGCCGTAGGTATTGCCGGTGCCAAAAACGCCGAGCTTGTCGCTGCCGGCGACCAACCCTTCATAGACGTTTTCGCTGATCAACACCGCACCAATCGGCAGGTAGGCCGAGGACAGTTGTTTGGCGCAGGTCATCAAATCAGGGGCGATCCCGTAGGTCTGGCAGCCGAACATCTCGCCGGTGCGGGCGAAGCCGCAAATGACTTCATCGGCGATAAAGAGAATGTCGTGCTTTTTAAGGACAGCCTGAACTTTTTCGAAGTAGGTCTCCGGTGGCAGCAATACGCCGCCGGCCCCCATGACGGGTTCGGCGATAAATGCGGCGATCGTGTCGGCACCTTCGCGTTCGATCATTTCCTCAAGCGAGGCGACGAGGCGGTCGGCGTAGGCCACCTCGGTTTCATCTTCATGGCCCTCGCGGTAATAGTGTGGCGTCTCGGTGTGCAGTACGGGAATGGCCGGCAGGTCGAAACCATCCTGTACATAGGGCAATCCGGTCAGGCTGCCGGCCGCAATCGTCACGCCGTGATAGGCACGCTTGCGGGCGATGATTTTCTTTTTGGCTGGTCGTCCGTGGGCATTGTTGTAGTACCAGACAATCTTGATTGCGCTGTCAACGGCTTCGGAGCCGGAATTGACAAAAAATGCGCGGCTGATGGGATCGGGAGCCAGATCAACCAGCATATCTGCCAGCACGACCGCGGGTTCGGTTGCGCGGTGCGCAAACAGATGGGAGTAGGGCAGCTCTTTCATCTGCCGGGTGGCCGCATCGACAAGACGAGGTTCGTTGAAACCCAGTGAGGTGCACCATAAACCGGCCATGCCCTCGATCAACTGATTGCCCTGATCGTCCCAGACGTAGATGCCTTCGCCGCGGGTAATCACAAACGGGCCTTCATCCCGGTGGGCGGACAAATTGGTATAGGGGTGTACCGATCGCGCTTGGTCGATATCGGCGAGTGTCTGGGCTGCTTGTGTCATGGTGGACCCTTATTCGTCTGCTGGTGCGTGCCCGGTGATCAGAGCATCGTTGCAATTGCGGGTAGAATGCAGCGGTGTCGCTGCAAACGAGTACCGATTATGTCAAACAACCTGGATAGCGGGATATTTTTTCAAGGAATGCGTGACTTGCTGGGCAGCGCGCGAACGGTACTGATGGCAACCAGCGACAACTCAGGACTGCCTGAGATCAGTTATTCGCCTTTTGTTGTACGCAATGGTTGTCTGTACGTTTTTCTCAGTGACCTGTCGGTACACACGGGAAATCTGAAACAAAACCCTCGCGCCAGTGTGCTCTTTATTGAAGACGAACAGCACGCGGAAAATCTGCATGCGCGGCGGCGAGCAACATTTGCAGTCTCGGCTACGAAGGTGGAGCGGGCGCATGCGGAGTTTGGCCCGGTGCTCACTGACATGGAGAACCGCTTTGGCGAAATTATGCAAGTGCTGCGGGGACTGGCGGATTTTCATTTGTTTTGCCTGACGCCTGCCAGTGTCACAGTGGTGTTGGGGTTTGCACAAGCCCGAACGTTCGATTGCGGTGAGTTTCCAACCGCAGATTAGTTGGCTAATCAAATTAGCGCGTGAGCAGGTTTTGTCATTCGAATGTGTAGCCTGATACCGCAGCTTGCCTAATAAGATGCAAGCGCTTACACTGGATGCCAGACTTGCGCCAGAAATAGACCACCTAATCAAAACATATCGGTACTATTGTATTGGCGACAATCCTTTGGTTTGCGGGCGCATTCGGTTGACTTACCGGGTATGCCTGCGCATAGTGAGCCGTCGCCTGGTCACGGTGAGGGACAGGTTTGATCATTTTTCTACCTCTGGAGGGTACATGAAGCTGAAACATCTTTTTGGTGCAACCATGCTGGGTGCGGCGATGGTCGTTGGTTCTGCACAGGCAGAGACAACCATTCGCGTGCAATCGGTATTGTCCGACACAGCAGACGAAGTATTCATGCTGAAAGAGTTCGCTAAAGACGTTGACGAACTAACCGGTGGTTCGGTAAAAATTGAAGTGCTGCCGGCTGGCGCCGTTGTTGGCCCTCGAGACATCATGGATGCGGTTGACGCCGGTCTTGTCGAAGCGGGTTTTGCCTGGACTCACTATTGGGGCGGCAAGCACGTTGCGGCAAACCTGTTCGGTGCTCCGGTTGCGGGCGCAGGCGTTGGCATGGACAACATCGCGTTCCTGAGCTGGTTCCAGTACGGTGGTGGTAAAGAACTGTATGACCGTCTGTGGGGCGAAATGGGCGTTAACGTCAAGGGCTTCATGCTGCAGCCAGTAGGCCCTGAGGCTCTGGGCTGGTTCCCCAAGCCAATCGAATCTATGGACGACTTCCGCAAGATGCGTTTCCGTGCGCCTCCGGGCATGGTGGGCGCTGCCTATGCTGACATCGGTGTACCAGCCGTTGCTATGGGCGGTGGCGACATCCTCCCAGCACTGGAAAAAGGAACAATCGATGCGGCTGAGTGGTGCTGCCCGAAGCCTGACTCAGTCTTTGGCTTCCAGAAAGTTCTGAAGCACTACTACCTTCAAGGCCTGCATCAGGTCGTCGTGAACGCCGACATGTACCTGAACCTAGACGTCTACAACGATCTGACTGACGTTGAGAAAAAGGCACTGGAAGTAGCGGCCA
>CAZYDV010000255.1:0-9218 GCA_964646405.1 uncultured Granulosicoccaceae bacterium
ATGCTGCATTGCTGAACCGATTCGCCTATTGTCGTAACGCACTGGCGCTGCTGATTCCACTGGCGAGTATGTTGTGGGTGTTGTCGATCCCACAACGATTGGGCTGGTTGATCTTCCCGGAGCAGATTCTTGCTGCCATGCTTGGCATCGCCATGGCAGTGATCTACCTGCGAGATATCGAGAATTCACAGACGGCCGGGGGCAGACTGCTCTCAGTGGCATTGGCGGTCGCCTCGTTGCTGGGTGCGATCTATCTCGCCGTTCGAATTCCGGTGCTTTCTGAAGAGGCATTCTACCGGCCGATGGAAACCCTGCTGGTATCGGTCGTGTTATTACCTCTGGTGATCGAGGCGATGCGGTGCAGCGTTGGCTGGAGTCTCGTGATCGTGTTTGCGTTGTTTGCACTGTATGCCCTGGTGGGGGACCTGATACCCGGCAAGATGCAGGCGCGTGCGCTGGCACCCGATGAGCTGATGCGCTTTCTCGGTACCGACACCACAGCGATGCTCGGCTTGCCGTTGGCGGTCACCTGTTTCGTCGTGGTGATGTTTATATTGTTCGGTCGGGTGTTGCAGACGACCGGTGGCAGTGCCTTTTTTACCGGCCTCAGTCAGGCGCTGTCGGGCAGCGGTCCGGCCGGTCCGGCGCGCGTATCGATTATCGCATCCAGTTTGTTTGGATCGATCAGCGGTTCTGCCGTCTCGAACGTGATGTCGACCGGTGTAGTGACTATTCCGTTGATGAAAAAAGCCGCGATGCCGGCGCATCGTGCGGCGGCGATTGAGTCGGTCGCCTCTACCGGCGGGCAGTTGATGCCACCGGTAATGGGTGCCGCGGCGTTTCTAATGGCGGAATTTTTACAACTGCCGTATCGAGAGATACTGCTGGCAGCCCTGATACCTGCGCTGCTCTATTACCTCGCACTGTTTCTGCAGGTTGATTTTCTCTCCCGCCGCGATTCGACATCGATTGCAATCGACAAGCCATTGCAAGCGGTCTCATTGCGCGAGGTACTGCTTGCCGGCTGGATTTTACCGATTCCGTTCGCGGTGTTGATTGTGGCTTTGTTCAGCTACAACCTGTCGCCCGAGTATTCAGTCCTGTATGCGCTGGCCTCACTCGTTTTACTGTCGCTGTTGCGTCGTGATCCGCAACAGCGGATGACGCCGCGCAAACTGTTTGGCGATTTGATCGCTACCGGCAACTCGGTGGCCGAGTTATTGTTGATCACCGCAGTCGCCGGCATGATCATCGGCATACTATCCAATACCGGCCTGTCGTTCAGTCTTGGCTTTGTCTTACTCGGTTTTGGAGAACAGAGTCTGTTTGCACTGCTGGTGCTGACGGCGCTGGTATGCATCATACTCGGGATGGGCTTGCCGACGACCGGCGTGTATCTGTTGCTGGCAACGCTTGCTGCACCGCCGCTGGTGGACCTGGGGCTTGCACCGATTCAGGCGCATCTGTTTGTATTGTATTTCGGCATGCTGTCGATGATCACACCACCGGTGGCGATCGCGGCATTTGCCGCGGCAAGCCTCGCCGGTTCGCCGCAAATGCGTACAGGCTTTGAGGCAGTGCGCCTTGGCTGGTGCGCCTATCTGGTACCTTTTCTGTTTATCTACCACCCGACATTGCTGATGCAGGGTGGGGTGCTTGCCGTGTTGCTGACGCTTGCCTGCATCGTGACGGCGCTATTGTTGTGCAGCGGAGCGATCGCAGGTTTTGGATTTGATAAGCTATCCAGGCGTGCGCGTCTGATAGCACTTCTGACCGCTGTGCCATTGCTGCTGGCCTATACCGATGCCTCGCACCCATTGCGGTTGTTGGCATTGGTCGCAGGCTTATCGATGATTGGCTGGCACGTACGGTGTGCTTCGCGGCAACGTGCGGTCACGGACGAGCGGGGGTGAACTCGTGATGTTGTTTGCCTGCAGACGGGTGTCGCGACTGATTTCCACTGGATTGATAACCCGGAGACTCACCCATGGCCTTGCCTGAACAAAGATTTCCATCGCTCGTGGGCCGCAGCGTTATTGTGACCGGTGGTGGACGTGGCCTTGGAAGGGAAATGGCGCTGGCACTGATCGAGGCCGGCGCCGATGTCACGATCACTGCGGCCAAAAGTGCGCAGCAATTGCAGGCAGTGCAGGCTGCGGCGAAAGGCCCCGGCAAACTGATTACTACACTGGCCGATGCAGCTGACGCTACCGATTGCGAGCGCGTCGTCGCGATGGCGCTGGAGCACTTTGGTCGTGTGGACTGCCTGGTCAACAACGCGGGCCGGGGCATGCGTCTGGTGAGTGAAACCTTCACGACCGAGCCCTGTCGTTTCTGGCAAACCTCACCCGAACAGTGGCGTGAGATTGTCGATTGCAATATCAATGGCCCGTTTAATATGGCGCGTGCAGTCACGCCCTCGATGCTGCAACAGGGTTTTGGCAAGATCATCAACATCTCCACCAGCCAGCAGACGATGGTGCGCAGCGGTTACTCACCGTACGGGCCGTCAAAATCTGCGCTCGAAGCGATGAGCCGTGTCTGGGCTGACGACCTTGCCGGCACCGGTGTGACGGTCAATGTGCTTTTGCCCGGCGGCGCCACCGATACCGAATTGTTACCGGGCGGTGCAAACCGCCGAGGCGCCGACGGAAATTTGCTGTCGCCGACGCTCATGCGTGAACCGGTGTTGTGGTTGTGTGCCGATCAATCCAACGGCCACACGGCTGAGCGTTATATCGCCCGCCTGTGGCAGCCGCAGGACGATCCGGCGCAAGCCGCAATGGCAGCGCGGGATGACAGCGTCGAACTTCCGCGTATCATGTAGTTTTTTCTGGAATACTAATGACGGCAGATAATATCGATCGGGTTCTGATTGCCGGTGCCGGGCCCACCGGCATGACGGCCGCGCGCTATCTGGCTGGCGAAGGCATACCGGTCACCGTGATCGAGGCGGAAACCGGGTTGCCAAAAGACTTGCGCGCATCCACGTTTCATCCGCCGACACTCGAGATGCTGGATCGTTTTGGCGCCTCGCAATTTTGCATCGATCAGGGCCTGATCTGCCCGTTGTGGCAATTCCGCGATCGTCACAGCGGACCGGTGGCAACGTTTGATCTGGGGTTACTTGCCGACGTCACACCTTATCCCTATCGCGTACAGTGCGAACAGTGGCGTTTGACACAATTTCTGCGCGATGATTTGCAGCGCTTTCCACACGCGCAAATTCACTACGGGCTGCGCACCCGTGCCGTCAGTCAAACAGCCGACAAGGTCTCGTTGACGGTTGAAGGTGCAGAAGGTGAGCAAACACTGGAAGGGCGATTCCTGATTGGCTGCGACGGGGCGAGCAGTGGGGTGCGAAAATCGCTTGGGATTGAATTTGAAGGCATGACAATCCCCGAAGCCTACCTGACTTTATCCACGCCATTTCAGTTCCAGACGGTGCTTGAGAATCTCGCCGACGTCGCCTACCTGTCTGATCCAAACGAATGGGTGGTGCTGTTGCGCACCAAGAGTGTCTGGCGCGTACTGGTGCCGACCAACGCCGATACCACGGACGCCGATATCACTGACCCCGAGCGCGTGCAGCAGCGTCTTAAATCGGTATACCCGCGAGATGACTACGAGGTGGTTCATACCACCGCGTATCGCGTGCACGAGCGGGTGGCGAAAAACTACGTGGCCGGTCGGGTCTTTCTGGCCGGCGACGCGGCGCACATCAACAACCCGCTGGGTGGCATGGGCATGAACGGCAGCATTCACGATGCATTCAATCTGTGTGAAAAACTGACCGCGTGTTGGAAGGATCCCACGATCGCGATTGAATCGCTGCAGCGCTATGAGCGCCAGCGACGCAAAGTCGCGATCGACACGGTGCAGGCCCAGGCCTTGCGTAATCGACAAATACTCAACGAAACCGATCAGAAAAAACGTCAGGCCTACTACGACGATCTCAAGCGCATCGTCGATGATCCCGAGCGCCACCGGCAATATCTGATGCGTTCGTCGATGCTGCAATCTCTGCGCGATCTGGAAGACGTCGCCTAAAACAACGCTTCGCTAAAAGGAAAAACATGGTTGATTCACTGGGGTATCGAAAGAAGTTCGGCGTGCTCGCGCCGTCGACTAATACCTCGGTGCAGCCTGAGTTCGACGCAATGAGCCCGCGTGGCGTCACCAATCACTTTTCGCGCATCGCCATCCCCGACAATCCCATCCGAAACGACGACGATTTCAACCAACTGATGGACGACATTCGCGCCGAGATGATGACGGCGCTGGACAGTGTGATGACCTGCGATCCGGATTATATTGTCATGGGTATGTCGGCCGAGACGTTCTGGGATGGTCTCGATGGTAGTGTGCAACTGCAAAAACGCCTTGAGGAGCGCAGCGGTAAAAGCGTTGCGATGGGGTCTGATGCCTGTCAGGCGGCATTGAAACAATACGGTGATATCAAACGCATTGCCGTGATTACCCCGTACATGCCCGTGGGCGATCAAAATGTCATTCGTTTCTTTACCGATTGCGGATTCGAGGTCGTCAATCTGATTGGCTTAAAGTGCACGAGTCCGATGCTGATCGCACACGAGTCAGAACAAAAGCTTCGCGACACCATCATCGCTGTCAACGATCCCAGTGTCGAGGCGATCATACAGGTTGGCACCAACCTCGCGATGGCAAGGCTTGCAGGTATTGCCGAATTCTGGCTCGATAAACCAGTGCTGGCGATCAACACCGCAACCTACTGGTGGGCGCTGCGTCAGAACGGCATCGACGACAAAATAGATGGTTTTGGCTCGCTGCTGCTCGACTACTAGATCCTGTCAATACAGCGTAGCCAGAACCTGCAGTTCATGGTGACTGCATTGGCAGTGTGCTTTCGTTTTTGGTGACTGAAGGCATCGGCGTTTTTCATCCAGGTTAAAAAGTGACTGCCAAGACTGCGGTGGACTATGAAATGCCTCAGCCCTTTTTTAGCAACTGATCGATCACATCGTCAATTGCAGGCAATGATTCGCCATCTTTAAACGATTCGCAGCGTTGGTAGAGATCAGCGGCGGCGGCGTGAAAACCCGCTGGCAGTCCGGTGGCCTCCATAGTCGATGCGATCTCACGCATCTCACCGGCAAAGCGCCAGCCTTTCTTCGCCGCAACGCTGCCTTCGCTTGCGCATTTTTCCTGTAGTTGCGGCTGCGATAAATCCCACTCGGCGAGTAAGGCATCCTCCACGCCCTGTCCGCGCGCCAGCGCGCGTGCCGCCAGCAGCAGCGCACTGTGGCCTTTGGTGTAGGCGGCGTATGCCATCTTCAGTGCCGATGCCTGGCCCGCCTGGTCGCCTATGGCGATCGCCGGTAACAGTCCATCGGACAACAGCGGTGCGACTTTCGGCGCTGCGGCACCTGAAAGATACAACCGTGTGCTGCCACTGCGTTGCGCAGGCGGGCCGATAATGCCACCATCGACAAAGCTTGCGCCGTGGCTTTCAATGATATCCTGCACCGCCTTCGCACTGGCAGGCGAGATGGCGTTGGCGTCGGTGAAAATGCCCTTGAAGCCGTTTGCGGCAACACCATTGGCCAGGTCGATGGCGGCGTCGGGTGGGCAGACCGAGAAAATGTGATCCGCCTGGCTGCACATCTCGGCCATTGATTCGATCGCCTGCAGGCCGGCGCTATCTGCGCGCTGGCGCGACTGTTCACTGCGACCCGCGCTCAGCCATAGAACCCGATGGCCGGTGTCGACTGCACTCTTGCCGAGCGTGCTGCCCATGGCGCCGGGGTGCAATAATCCAATGGTAGTTTTTTTCATCGTTCGATTCGCAGGTCGTGCTGGGTCTGCAGCAAAGACTAACATAGCGACCTTTTTCAGACCGCTACTTGAGAGGTGATGCGAGGTGGATGAACAGGCCGAGATTGAGGCGAGTGTTCAACAATGGCTGCAGCAGTGTGTCATCGGGCTGTCGCTTTGTCCGTTCGCAAAAGTGCCGTGGCACGATAACCGGGTGCGACTGGCGATCTGCGAGAAGGCAAGCCCGCGTGAAATGCTCACCGAACTGGCGGTCGAACTGGTGAATTTAACCCGCCACACGGATCGCGAACTGGAAACGACGTTACTGATTCTGCCGGGTGCACCGGCAGACTTTCTCGACTTCAATGATTTTGTCGGTCAGGCAGAGTCGCTGCTCGAGGACTTCGATCATCATCAACAGTTTCAGTTTGCGACTTTTCACCCGCGTTATCAGTTCGCCGATGTCGAGGCGGATGATCTGGGCAACTACACCAACAAGGCGCCGTATCCGATCATTCAGATACTGCGTGAGTCGAGTGTGTCTAAAGTGGTGGACAGTGGCGAGACAGAGGCCATTCCGGCGCGCAACATTCAGCGCATGCAGGCGCTGGGGCAGGTTGGCCTGGATCAGTTGTTTCCGTGGGCAAGCCGGCCCTGAGCGACGACGCGTTTCGGCCGTGTCCGATCAGGCGGGTTCGACCGGCTCGTCCGGTTTGGCCGGCTGGTTGCTGCCGATCAGTGTGCTCTCGTTGGCTGCGCGCTCGTTGGTATTGATCACGACACCCAGCGCCTGTTCGCTGCGCGTGTGCGATAGCTGCGAGAAGTGCTGCAGCAGTTCCAGCGCCATGTGGCGGCTCTGTCCGGTCAGGATCGATTGCGCCATTTTGACCACCTCTGGCTCAAGCGCGAAGAATCGCTCGAGCGACTCGCGGCCAGAGCCAAACTCATCCAGTGCGATGCGAATGCCAAGCGTATCGCGCAGCGAATTCACGTGCGCGAACAGCATGTTTTGTCCGTCGGGGCTATCGGCGTCGCCCGTACCGGTTAACTCCAGTACCAGAGTCGCTCCATTGATGACGACCCGCTCCATCAGTTCGTGCAGCAGTTCTACATATTCCGGTTTACACAGGCTGTTGGGCCTGACCGCCACACACAGCGGCTGGATATCATCAAAGCGAATCAGGTATTCGGACTCACAAACGGTTTTGTAGCGATAGGCGGCCTCGCGCAGGATGTGCAGATCGAGTGCGGTTTGAAAGCGATCGCCCCATTGTTCCGCAACCTGGTACACCGCAGCGGGATAGACATTGCGCTGCGCACATCTGGCGACCGCCTCGCGGCCCCATACCTGCGATTCGCCGGTGCCGTTGAATTCGAGAATGTTGTCAAACTGCACCGTCACACCGGCAAGTGCCTGGCAGAAGAGCTCATAGCGTCGTTGCACGATGCGCTCGCTGACCTGATGTTTGCACACCAGTTCGTCGAAGACTTCCTCTTCCACACGCGTCGGTGTGAGTTCAATGGTGTCGCTTGTGTAGCAATTGCACAGCGCTGAAAGCGCATCGGTAAAGTAGAAGGTATCGATCAGCCCGTCACTGTCATCCGGGTCGACGATGATGGCCAGCGACTGCAGTTGCGCGCCCACCGGGACGGCCAGAAACGACATCTTGTGAACACCCGGAAAAACGCGCAGTTTCGGCAGCCAGATCGGTGCAGTAATGCGGTGCAGATCAGTGACGATCGAAGTCAGAGTGTTGTGAATGTCGATCGTATCTGAGTGAATGGTGCCATCGGCGTTTAATGCGCTTGAGGTAATCAATTGCAGGCTGGATCGATCGCACAGATAGACCGTGTCGGCGTCGAGCACGCGTCGAAGATGGGCGCAACAGACATGCAGCTCGTCGGTGCCAGCAGCTATCGGCTCGATCCCGGCCAGCGCAAAGATCTTGTCATCGTAGCGATCGGCGATGCTGGCTACCGGCTGAAGATCTGCAATGCTTAGCGTGACGGCGTCGCCAGACTGACGGTGTTCTGTGTCCACGGTGGTGTTCGCACTCAAGCGATAAGTCACACTGCCGTATCAAAAAGTGAGCCAGTGCCGATGCTGAGTGCGACCACTGTCGGTCTATCTGCCACGTAGCCGAGGCGGCACAACCACGCCAGCAGACTCGACAAGGCCAATCAGCCTGTCGCGTCAGGTTCGACCGGTCGCCTGCGCATTTGGCGTGGGTGCCAGCAATCGCAGACCCAGCGCCAGCGCGATAAACACAATGGCTGACAGCACGCCCCAGACCGCACCGATCGCGAAAAAGATATCGGGCGCTTTCATTAGCGTGGTCATCAGCGAGTCCTGGTAGTAAAAGAACCACTGGTGGTCGGCGGGAAACACGGCCTCGTGCAGGGCGGTGAAAATCGGTCCGGCGCCAATCACCAGAATGACGATCGCAATCGCAATGGCAATCAGTGCGATCGTCGCCAGTGACACGGTTGGGCCGGGCAGTGGCCATCGCATCAGCCGAGCCAGCGCCACCAGCACAATCAACAGTACCAGTGCCGCCCAGCCAAAAGGCATCAGACGGTTAATCAGAATCGCCACGTCCTCCAGGTGGACAGCCTCGGCGTCGGTCAGCAGGATCATCTGTGTATTTGAACTGGCGCGGTAGCTCAACTCACGCAAGCCGTGACCGTCGTTGTTGACAGCGATGCCGATGGCGGTGAACAGCGCTTCGTGCTCGGCGCGGCTGGTGGTCTCAAAGCCCGTTTTGCCCTGCCGATTTTGCGGTGCGAAGCGCTCGATGTGGCTGGCAATGTCGAGCTGGTCGTACCAGAAACTGTAGCCATAGTTGGCGGCGTGGAGTAGTTTCCAGCTCACCATCAGGGCGACGGCGAGGCAGCACACCACGGTGAGCGTTTGATGTAGGATTCTGGCCAAACCGGACTCGAAATAGAATTGACTGATGCAGGCAAAAGATAGCAGATACCGCTTTCTGTTGGAAAACTCGAATATCCGCGGGGTGGTCGTCTATCTGAATGAAACCTGGCGCGAAGTGCTGGATCGCGCCGACTACCCGGTCGGCGTGAGAGAGATTCTCGGCCATGCCATGGTCGCGATGCCGCTGCTGGCCTCGACGGTAAAGTTCGGGGGGCGCATGACACTGCAGGCCAAGGGCAGCGGGCCGGTGACCCTGTTGGTCGTGCAGGCCACCGCTGCCGGCACGCTGCGCGGCATGGCCCACTGGAGCGATGATGCCCCGCCATCGCCACTGGCGGCGGTGCTGGGCGATGCGACGCTGTCGATTCAGATCGAAACCGGCCAGCGCGGCGAAATCTACCAGGGCGTGGTCGAGGCGCATGGGCAACAGTTACAGGACGCACTGGCGCATTATTTTCAGAACTCCGAGCAATTGCAAACCCGGCTCTGGCTG
>CAZYDV010000256.1:0-9077 GCA_964646405.1 uncultured Granulosicoccaceae bacterium
TTTGATCGCGACGGTGCGCGGCTCGGTTGAGCAAGCGTGGCGTCTACTGGGCGGATTCAATCTCTAATGTGATGGAGAAATCTACCGCAGCGCTGCCAGTCTCCTGCATCCACAGCGTGTAGTCGCCCGCGGCCAGCGGCGTCGTGAATCCCTGGGCCCCAACGCCTGCTGCCAGATCGGGCAGAATATCCATGCCGACCGACACGGTGCCGAAATGTGCATAGCCGAGCAGATTGGCGACGTTTGCCGAAGCGGCCACTTCGGTGAACTGCGTGCCGGGCTGTAACGCCATGAAAGATTGGGTGTTGGTCGAGTTATAGCTATCGAGCGTGATGCGAGTCAGTGCGGTGTCGGCTGGCACGTTGATGGTCACGTAATCCAGGTCGGGCGCGACGACCGATGCATTGAGTTGATTAGCGCCGATCGTCAGTTGCAGCGACAACGGATTGGCTGGGTCGTCGCTGATTTCCCCGTCGCTTGCCTCGTCGAACAGTGGTGCCGGGTCGGCGTCAACAGCGTTGTTTGAATCGCCACCGCAACCAATAAGTACTGCGCTAAACAGTGTCAGCGACGGGATGGTCAGCAGTGGCGACAAGTGATTGATTCGGATCATGATGGTTTCCTTTGTGGTGCGCCTGGCTCAATTCGCGCTGCCGGCGGCGGGGGCAGCGATGCAATTTGCGTGTTTATGCACTTTGCGTGTTTATCGGGGTCTGTAACTGCTAAACGCAGCTTCCAGTGCGTCTTCCCAGTTGTTGGGGGTGTCCGGGTAGGGCGGTTTTAGATCCATTCTGAAAAACATTTCATCGGCCGCGCGCTGTCTGACCAGCGCAACCAGCTCGGCAAATGTCTCGATCTCTTTGTGTTCGAGCAGCAATTCACTGACGTGCAGCATGGTGGTTGTCCGATGTGGGGTGAGGCAGCCGGGTAAAACGTCCGCGCAGTATTTGTCGTCCCGGCTGGCCTTCGGGGTCTGAGAAACTGGTCCGACAATGCAGCAGGTTGCGACACAGGATGCCGTGTCCGGCGTCCAGTCGCAATTGGATGTGCCAGGCTTCGCACGCATCGATCGTGGCGCGCAGTTGTAGCATGGCGTGTTCAGTGTCGATGTTGCGAAAGCGAATGTTGCGGCTGCGTGTGGTGTAGCGCATAGCCAGTGTGCCGTCAGCATGGCAGGAAAAAACCGCGCTGTATCGATCCGGCCGATCGTGGCCGTGCTGGTCGATGTTGGCGGGCAGGCACAGCGCCTGTGGGTGGCTGAGCAGGTCGATCAGTTCCGGCGCCACGCGATAGAGCTCGATCAACAGCAATTCCGGATCGAGCAGGCGCAGCTCACCACCACTTGCCGCTGGTCGCAGGCAGTGCAGGACGAAACAGCGCACTGATTGGTCGTCGGCATTGTAGTAGCCGTCGGTGTGCCAGTTCATTGCCCGATTACTGTACGGCACAAACTGCGCGCGCGGATCGCTGCCGTGGTCCTGCAGCAGCGACAGGCCGTCGTCGCCACGAATTACACCCTCGTCATTCGACGCCAGGCCAAGGGCCGGGAGCAGTGTTGAAAGTTGTGCCCGCTGGTCCGCGGCTGTTAGCTGAAACCGGGCGAAACCATCGCGTTGCAGAGTGCGACACAGTCGCACAAGTGAGGTCCGATCCGGTCTGCCGCCGGCTGGAAAATCCATTGCTTGCGACGCCCCGGCAGATTGTTCGTGCCAGCAAAGTCGCTGATCACGCCAGCGCTGCCAGGCCTCGGAACGGCCATCAAGTTGTGCTGGCAGCTTACTTGCGGAATGAAGGGCTGGAGGCATTTGAAGTTCGAGCTATACCTTTCGAGATAGTGCCGACGAAGCCATCACCACCAAGGTAGGGTGGTTGCGGCCGGGCTTGCTTCCTACAATAGCAAAGTGTGGCTAACGCGTCGCCGGCATGGCGAGGTGTTCACCGGGAGAAGATTCACATGAGCGAGAGAGACGACAAGCAGCACGGCACGCCGATGCTCGATCAACTGGAGGACGGGCCCTGGCCCAGTTTTGTCTCCGGTATAAAACGCCTGCGCGATGACCACCCGAGTGACCGCGTCAGCGGCATGGCGAACGACCTGCTTGGCCAGCTGGAGCACTCCTACGAGACCCGCAAAGGCTACTGGAAAGGCGGCACGGTTAGCGTGTATGGCTACGGGGGCGGCATTATCCCGCGTTTCTCCGAAGTGGGGGACATGTTTCCCGAATCGCGCGAATTTCACACCCTGCGCGTGCAGCCGCCGGCCGGCAACCACTACACCACTGATGCGTTGCGGCAACTGGCCGACAGTTGGGAGAAGCACGGCTCGGGACTGGTGACTTTTCACGGCCAGACCGGCAACATCATGTTCATTGGCGCCACCACCGAGGCGACTCAGTCCTTTTTCGACGAGATCAACGACTACGGTTTCGACCTCGGCGGTGCCGGTCCCTGCGTACGCACGGCGATGTCCTGTGTCGGCAGTGCGCGCTGTGAGATGTCCTGCAGCAACGAGCACAAGATCCATCGCAGTCTGGTGAACAACTTTACCGATGATGTCCATCGCCCGGCACTGCCTTACAAGTTTAAGTTCAAGGTCTCAGGCTGCCCGAACGACTGTATGAATTCGATTGAGCGCGCCGACTTTGCGGTCATTGGCACCTGGCGCGACGAAATGAAAGTGGATCAGGAAGAGGTCAAAGCCTACGTGGGTCGCAAGGGGCGCCAGCATGTGATCGACAACATCATCACGCGCTGCCCGACCAACGCGCTGTCATTGAAAGATGACGACACCCTGGACGTCGACAACCGCAACTGCGTGCGTTGCATGCACTGCCTGAATGTCATGCCGGCGGCGTTGAGCCCTGGCAATGACAAAGGGGTCAGCATCCTGATTGGTGGTAAGCGCACGCTAAAAATTGGCGACCTCTTCGGCACTGTGATTGTACCGTTCATGCGGCTGGAGACCGAGGAAGACTACGAGCGACTGGTCGAGATCGCCGAGGAGACGATTGATTTCTTCGCTGAGAACGCACTCGAGCACGAGCGCACCGGCGAGATGATCGAACGGATCGGGCTGGTGAATTTCCTTGAAGGTATTGGCGTGGAAGTCGATCCGAACATGATCGCCCACCCGCGCGAGAGCTCCTACGTGCGTACCGATAGCTGGGATGAAGAGGCGGCCAAATGGTTTGAGCGTCGTGCCGAAGGTAAGCAACAGGCCGCAGCAGGGGGGGCAGGGTAATGGTAGACACGGCGAAAAAACCGAAGAAACAGATGCGCCCGGCAATCGAGAGCGGTTGCCCGGACGGCATGCAGTATATGCATCCGGTGATGGTCAGAAATTTCGGTCAGTGGGTCAATCACACCCATCCACGGCCTGGAGTGCTGTGCCACATTGCCGAAAGTGGCGAGGCGATCTGGACCGTGCGCGCCGGTACGCAACGCATACTGGACGTGTTTACGCTGCGCAAGCTGTGCGATATCGGTGATGAATACGCCGATGGTCATGTCCGCTTCACGATCCGATCTAACATCGAGTACATGGTCGACGTCGAGAGCAAGGTAGAGCCGCTGATCGACGCGCTGACTGAGGCCGGGTTTGTCGTCGGCGGTACGCAAAATTCGGTAGCGATGATCTCGCACACGCAGGGCTGGCTGCATTGCGATATTCCCGGTACCGATGCGTCGGGTGTGGTCAAGGCGATGATGGATGAACTGCACGAGGAATTTACCAACGCTGAAATGCCGAATCGGGTGCACATCACAACATCCTGCTGCCAGATCAATTGTGGTGGTCAGGGCGACATCGCGATCAATGTGCAACATACCAAGCCGCCGAAGATCAATCACGACCTGGTGGCCAACGTCTGTGAACGCCCGTCTGTGGTCGCGCGCTGTCCGGTGGCGGCGATTCGACCGGCGATGGTCAATGGCAAGCCGTCGCTTGAGGTGGATGAAAAGAAGTGCATCTGTTGCGGTGCCTGTTACCCGCCGTGTCCGCCCATGCAGATAAACGATCCGGAACACAGCAAACTGGCGATCTGGGTGGGGGGTAATCACTCCAACGCGCGCAGCAAACCGTCGTTTCAGAAGCTCGTGGCAGCCGGCATCCCCAACAACCCGCCGCGCTGGCCTGAAGCTACCGCTATCGTCAAGCGGATTCTGCGTTGCTACAAGGAAGACGCGAAAGACTGGGAGCGCATCAACGACTGGATCGATCGCATCGGCTGGCCGCGATTTTTCGAGATCACCGAGTTGCCGTTTACGCGTTTTCATATCGACAACTGGCGGGGCTCGCGCAAGAGCCTCAATTCCTCAAGTTATATCCGTTTTTGATCGATGAAATTTGCCGTCGTCGTCAATGAAGGGCCGTACCAGCATCAGGCATCTGACAGCGCCTGGCATTTTGTCAGCGCAGCCCTTGAATCCGGCCATGAAATCAGCCGCGTGTTCTTTTATCACGACGGAGTCAACAACGGCAGCCGGCTGACCACACCCCCACAGGATGATCGCCATATTCAAAAGCGGTGGAGCGATCTGGCGGCACAGTACAAGCTCGATCTGGTGTTGTGTGTCGCGGCATGTCAGCGACGCGGTCTGGTGGATGCCGACGAAAAGAAACGTCACGGCAAAGATGCAGACAACATTGCGGACGGGTTTCGCATATCCGGGCTTGGGCAACTGATCGAGGCCTCGGTCGAGGCGGATCGGGTTGTGTCTTTCGGCGATTGATGAGTGGCACTGATGGAAGATGAAGACGATATCGGCGTCGTTAAACGGTTCTTGTACGTTAACAGGCGAGCGCCGCACGGCTCTGTCTATGCGCTTGAGTCACTGGAAACCGTGTTGATTGGGGCAGCGTTTGATCAGGATGTCAGCGTTTTGTTTGTCGATGACGGGGTCTTTCAGCTCAAAAAGGATCAACAGCCGGATTCTCTGGGTATGAAAAATTTCTCGAAAACGTTTCGCGCACTGGAGATGTACGACGTGGAAAAAATCTACGTAGAAACTGAGTCTTTGAGTGAACGCGGCCTGACGATGGAGGATCTGCTGATCGATGTCGAATCGCTGCCGCGTGAACAGATCGGTGCGTTGATGGACGCGCAGGATGTGGTGCTGAGTTTCTGACCATGGCGACCCTGAACATCGTTAACAAGTCACCCTTTGAAAAGCACACGCTCAGCCAGTGTTTGAGCCGTGTGGCACCGGGTGGCGCCGTCCTGCTGATTGAAGATGCGGTCTGTGCCGTGGTGCCTGGCGGCGCTTTTTCCGAGCAGCTCGACACGGCGGCCGCACAGCAGAAACTCTATGTGCTCGAACCGGACCTGGCGGCGCGTGGTTTTGCCGACCTCAATTTGCCGGATACTATAAACCGGGTAGACTACAAGGGCTTTGTGGATCTGGTGACACAGTATGATCTGGTCCACTCCTGGTTTTGATACGGATCACAAAGAACAGGCTATTCAAACGCGGGCGCTAACCGTGGTTGAAGCAACACTAACGAAAAACCGTTGCCGCAGATTGGGCAATAGGAGCAACAAACATGGGTATTGAAGTCAACGGCAAAACGCTAGAGACCGACGAAGAGGGCTATCTTGCCAGCTTGAGCGACTGGGAGCCTGCTGTTGCCGGTGTCATGGCCGAGCTCGATGATTGCGAGCTGTCCGAGAATCACTGGGAAGTGATCAATTTTTTGCGTGAGTACTACGAAGAGTACCAGATTGCGCCCGCGGTACGCGTGCTGACCAAGGCTATCGGCAAGAAGCTTGGCAAGGACAAGGGCAACAGCAAGTACCTGTACGAGCTCTATCCATATGGCCCCGCCAAACAGGCTTGCAAATACGCAGGGCTCCCCAAGCCCACCGGTTGCGTGTAGGCGCTTGCGGCCGGTGACCATCCCACGCTCGGTTTCCGGTACGCGATGAGCACTTTTATCGGCGGACTGCTGACTGCAGCTGTTGCTGTTTTTGTCGTCGGTACGGGTCTTAAGATTCTGCGCTATGCGCGCACGCCGGTTCCACTGAAAATCCCGACCATGCCGGCGCCACTCACGCGCCGCGGCGTGTTGGGCCGTTTGCTGCGCGAGGTCGTGCTGTTCGAAAGCCTGTTCAAGGCCTCGCGCTGGACCTGGATTTTTGGATGGCTGTTCCACGCCGGTCTGTTGTTGGCGGTGCTCACCCACCTGCGTTATTTCACCGAGCCGGTCTGGTGGTGGGTCGCGTTGATCGCACCGCTTGGTAAGTATGCCGGCGTGGCGATGGTCGTGGGATTGGGGGGGCTGCTGGGCCGTCGATTACTGGTCGATCGCGTGCGCTACATTTCTGCCCCTTCCGATTTTCTGATGCTGCTGTTGTTGCTCGGCATTGCCGGTTCCGGCTTGCTGATGCGTTACGTTGCCCACACCGATATCGTCGCGCTGAAGCAATTCACCCTTGGGCTCGTGGCGCTGGCGCCGACACCGTTGCCAGGCAGTGTGCTGCTGATGCTGCATCTGGCGCTGGTGGCTGTGCTGTTGCTGATTTTTCCGTTCTCCAAACTCATGCACGCGCCGGGACTGTTCTTCAGCCCGTCGCGCAATCAGGTCGACAACTCCCGTGAAGTGCGCCACGTCAATGTGTGGTCGCCGCGGGTCGATGCTAAAAATAGTGCCGGGGTGAGTGATGGCGGCTAAGAAACCCGAATTCGACACCCCTGATATCAACCATGACCAACTCGTACCGTCGCTGGCGCGCGGCGCGCTGAAACACAGTCAGCCGTTTGTGGCCAAGCCTGATATTCAGGCAGGCGTCGGCTTTCCCGGGGAGCTGGTAGACAACTGGCAGCAGGTGGCTGTCGATAAACTCGGCGAGCTGGTCGATAAGTCGCGTGGCTTGCAGGTTTATCTGGATTCCTGTGTCAAATGCGGTGCCTGCACCGACAAGTGTCACTATTTTCTTGGCACCGGCGATCCGAACAACATGCCAGTCGCGCGTCAGGATCTGTTGCGCAAGGTCTATCGTCGCTACTACACGCTGCCGGGCAAGTATTTACCGTGGCTGGTGGGAGCCGAGGACATGACCGAATCGGTACTGGATGAGTGGTATAGCTACTTTCACCAGTGTTCACAGTGTCGGCGTTGCTCGGTCTATTGCCCCTATGGTATCGATACCGCGGAGGTCTCGATGGCTGCGCGAGAGATCATGGATACGGTGGGCAAGGGACAGAAGTACTGCAACGAGATCATCGGCAAGGTGCACAAGCTTGGTAACAATCTCGGGCTGCCGGAACCGGCACTGGCGGATACGCTGGAAGGGCTGGAAGAGGATGTTGAGGAGGAAACCGGCGTCAGCGTCGCCTTTCCACTCGACCAAAAAGGGGCCGATGTGCTGTTGGTCACGCCATCAGCCGACTTCTTTGCCGAGCCGCACATCGACGGATTGATTGGTTACGCCAAGGTCTTTCACCAGGCGGGGTTGAGCTGGACGATCAGCTCACATGCATCGGAAGCGGCTAATTTTGGTCTGTTCATCGGCAGTTACGAGAACATGCAAAAGGTCGCATTGCGGATACGCGAGGCAGCGCTGGAACTGGGTGTCAAACGTATTGTGTTTGGCGAGTGCGGTCACGCCTGGCGCGTGGCCTACAGCTTTTTACACACGCTCACCGGTCCACTGGATTTTCTCGATTCGCGCTACCCGGTGCCGCAACACATCGTTGAAGTGACCCACGATCTACTCCAGCGCGGTGCACTGAAACTCGACCCCGAAGCCAACGACGACAAGCGCGTGACGTTCCACGACTCTTGCAACGTCGCGCGGGCATCACGCATGGGCGATCACGCCGGTGGGCAGTTTACCCTTCCACGTGAAGTGATACAGGCCGCCTGCAATCACTACTACGATATGCCGGCCAATACGATAGGTGAGGCAACCTTCTGTTGCGGCGGTGGCGGTGGCCTGTTGACCGATGATCTGGTGGAGTTGCGGGTAAAAGGGGCCATGCCGCGCATGCAGGCATTCAGTGAGGTGACTGAGCGGCACGGTATCACGCACCTTGCCGCCATTTGCGCGATCTGCAAAAGCCAGTTCTCTAAAGTTCTACCCTACTATGGTTTCGAGATGGACCAGATTGTCAGTGTGCATCAACTGGTTGGTGATGCTTTGCAACTGGGAACATCCGAGTGAGCACGGGAAACAGACAATGACGACACCGTGGAGCAAGACTCAAAAGGGCGACTCGCACACGTTTCGCAAGTTTCAGGATGGCGACCAGCGTTGGTCTCGCTGGACCGAACAGATTTTTGTCGCCGATGAGTCGCATAAGTGTCCGACCTATGTCAATCGCACACCGCCGTGCCAGGGCAGTTGTCCGTCTGGTGAGGATATACGCGGCTGGCTGCAGATCGCACGGGGGATCGAAAAGCCCCCCGAGGGGGTGAGTTGGCAGGAGTATGCGTTTCGACGTTCAACGGACGCCAATCCGTTTCCGTCACAAATGGGCAGAGTATGCCCGGCCCCCTGTGAGGCGGGCTGCAACCGCAACGACGTCGACGATTTTGTCGGTATCAATGCGGTAGAGCAGTACATTGGTGACAACGCGATCGAAGGGGGTTACTCGTTTGAAACCCCCGAGCTGACATCGGATCGGAGAATCGCCATTGTCGGTGGCGGACCGGCCGGTCTTGCCGCAGCCTATCAACTGCGGCGGAAAGGCTACGGCAGTACGATTTTCGATGACCACGAAGAGCTCGGCGGCATGATGCGCTACGGTATTCCGGGTTATCGAACGCCGCGACGTCTGCTGGACGCCGAGATCAATCGCATTCTCGCGATGGGGGATATCGAGGTGCAGACATCGACGCGAATCGGTGACGATCTCTCGCTGGCGCAACTCGATGAACAGTATGATGCCGTGCTGTGGGCGCTGGGCTGTCAAACGGGCAGGGCGCTGCCGGTCGATGGTGGCGATGCGCCCAATTGTGTTTCCGGCGTCAAGTTTCTGGAGGCTTTTAACACCGGGCGATTGCAGGTCACCAGCGATAAGGTGGTTTGCGTAGGTGGCGGTGATACCTCCATCGACGTGGTATCTGTCGCGCGTCG
>CAZYDV010000257.1:0-9031 GCA_964646405.1 uncultured Granulosicoccaceae bacterium
ATTCCCGCACCAGAATGTATGTTCGCTGACTATTGTTGGCCGTGAGGATGCGTAGCCCTTGCATTATTGATCGAAGTTAGTGGAGATCGTTAGCAAGATCACTATTTCAAAGGCCCTGTCAGGTACAAAGTTGTTGTATCTTCTTCATCTCATCGCCTATCCGCGAGCGCGCAACCGACGAGACTCCGTTGCGCGAGGCGATAACTTTCCACTGATCGATTGCTGACAACACCTGCGCGAGGGTATTCCGCCAGTTTTTGGTACTGCAATCCTGTGCGACTCGCTTGATATCCGGCGGAGACGGATTGCCGCTGCCAGTGATATCTGTGGTGTGGTGATTGTTGATGCCGGTGCTGAAGGTAAGGTCGAAAGCTGGCGCCATCGCCCAGACGGTCGGGCGGTCGATGTAGACCAATCAGTTCCAGTCGAAATTCACTGTCGACTATGACAAATGTTGTAGTAGTGTCGTCAGCGATGTGCGCTGCCGATACAGAACGAAAGGTGCCCTTTCAAATTGCTTGCGACTTGATGTAAACATCATTTCCCCTATAGACTGCAACGTCGTGTAACTGGCTTGTAGATGTTGCTAGTTTGTAACGTGGTTTGTGTGTGCGAAAGTTAAATGGAATGGAGAGAATTCATGGATTCGAAATTTGTTGGGTTAGCACTGCTGTTGTCTGGCCAGATGGCGTTATCTGGTTGTCAAACCGTTGCCAAAATTGGTTGTAATACGAAAGATTGGCGAGCGGTCGGTGTCGAAGACGGGGTCGCCGGGAAACTGCCCGATTTGGCCTTTCAGGGGCATAGTGCTGAATGTGCCGCATCGGGTGCAACTATTGACCAATCCGCCTACGCGGCTGGCCACAATGAGGGTCTGTCGCAATTTTGTACCGTCGCCAGCGGCGTACGGCAAGCCTCAGACGGATTTGAAAATAACCAATTGTGTGGTGCGAGTTTTGGGCCTGATTTTGACAATGGCTATGCGCAAGGCCTGGGGGATTTATGTACTGCGGCCGGCGGCGAGCGATTGGGTAGCGTCGCGAAGGCTTATCGTGGCTCCTGTCCAATAGAAACACAAGGCCAGTTCTTACAGAGCTATATCACAACGCTGGAAGAGGTAGCGCTACCGACAGCGCAATCCGAAGTGGAGGCGTTGGCAGCGCGCTCGACTGAACTGGAGAGTAGCTTTTCGACCCTCAGTTCCCAACTGTCCAATCTCGATGCACAGATCATCGCGGCGAGAAACTCTGGCAACAGCATTCAGGTTCTCGCACTGGAGGCCAACAAGGGCAGTATTGATGCAGATCGGATTTCAGTTAGCCTTGAACAACGTACGGTTGAAGCGTCTCTGATTGACGCTCGCCAAAGGCAGAGCACTGCTGTTGAGATGATCTCCCGCTGGAAGCCCGAGTTGTCAAACTGACGGCAAAATGCGAGTGGTACTATTGCCATTCGCCGCTGATGCGGGAAAACACGACACCAGGTAGAAACCGGGAAATCGTCGTTGCGGGCAAATTTTAATTTTG
Source organism: uncultured Granulosicoccaceae bacterium (assembly GCA_964646405.1). GTDB lineage: Bacteria > Pseudomonadota > Gammaproteobacteria > Granulosicoccales > Granulosicoccaceae > CAKZSB01. The sequence continues at coordinate 1,527 of CAZYDV010000257.1, forward strand.
GTGTTTTTGCTCGTCCTTGCTGACGCTGCGGGTTTCCCTGTTACGGGTCTAGCCAGTCGGATGCAATGCGTCGCTCTCGTCAGATACCAAATTATTCGACTAGCCAATTGTCATTCAGGTTGACGATCCGACAGGGAAACGCCGTTTCGTGCTTTTTGTTGTTTTTGCGGCAGGCTGTCAGTGCTTTTGCGATGGCATCGTCGCGGGACCTGGTGCTCGATCGCCATGACCAGGAGCCGTTGTCAGACTGTGCGAATGCCTTGTGTTTTGTCGTGCCAACAAATTTTTCACGATAGGAATCCAGTGCCTTGTTCGACATGATCAACGATTCGTCCCGGCGTCGATGTGTGATCGATTGACGATAGACATCGGTCCACTCATCGTTGACGTGAATGATTCTACACGGCTGATCCACTTCAAAGGCCAGATTGCGAGCGCGACAACTCGCCAGGGCGTTGTTGATCGCGTGATCTATGGATGTTCGATTGGAGCGCCAGTTCCAGTTTCCACTCTCGGACTGGGCAAATGCCTTGTGCCCTTTGGCATTCAGGTATTTATCTGTGAAAGAAGTCTGTGCTTTCTTGCTGATAATAATGCTGGCGCTAACCATTTGGTCAAAACGTTCTTCCGGTGAACCGGCGCGGTTGAGTTGTTCGAACGACGGAATGATATTTTGCATAACGCGCTCCAGGGCCTCTTTCGCGCATGTCGCATAATCGCTGTTGATCGCCTGTTTTTCACTGGCTGTATAATTCACCCCGGAATTGATCTCAACCACTTGATCCAGCAGGTCTGTGCCGCAACTGTCGATAAAACTCTGGGTGAATTGCTTACCGTTTCTTTGCCAGCTCAGCCATTGACTCATTCCGTTTCGTATTCTTTTCCCGACTTCTTCTTTTTGCGCCGCAGATAGATCACCCGATTCGCTCAGCATTCTGTCAATGTAGGTTTCCGTCTGCCGGGTGATGACGCGCTCCCATCTTTCCGGCCAACCAAAAGCGGTTGCGTACTTATCGACATCGCTCGCAGCGGTGCTGGTCGATGCGAGCACCAGTGCAAGTAAAACGGATACTAGAGAGAATCTGTACATGCTGGCTACTTCAGTGTGTAGAGGCTAACGCGACGGCAGACACCTGTCGGTTGCCAGGGTGTATTGAGAATCCGGCCGCTGGTCAAGCCGCTTTCATGCCAGATCACCCAACGGGGCTGTGTTTGTGAGCAGGCCGATATCTTCACGGGGCAAAAGGGTGGCTGTATTCGCGTTTGTATGGCCCGACACTGCGATTGCTGCGGTGGCGGTATCCGGGGGGCGAAGGGTGTCGCTAGTCTATCTTCTGATCCCGCGGATGAATGCCAAACTCGCGTGTGACCTGCCACGATTGGGCACAATTGAACATGTCCGATCCACAATCGGCCCGTCCAGGCATGATGTAGTTGTGTCAATTGCCGCAGAGCGAGATCGTTGTGTTCTTTGTCGTCATGATAATGGTATTACTCGCGATCATCGCCGTGAGCTTGATGCTTGGCCTGTGGCTGGTGCGTACTATAAGGAGATCGGGACTGATGGCCGACACCAACGAAAACCCGACGCGACTACACGCGGTTTACGAGTCGCTGACGCTGCGCTCAATTGTCATCGTTGTGTTGGCGCTGGTCATGCTGATTCCGTTGGGTCTGGTGGGCAATGTGGTGGGCGAACGCGATCATCGATACCGCATGGTGTTGTCAGATATTGCGAACACCTGGGGCGAAGCGCAAACGCTGCTTGCGCCCGTATTGGTGGTGCCGTTCACCGACACGCCGTATTACGAGGAGAAAGTCACCGATGGTGATGGCAACACCCGGCTGATCCAACGCGAGTCGCAACATCGGCGCACCGCGTACTTTCTGCCTGATGAGCTTGAAATCGATGTGCAAATGGTAGACGAAGTAAGGCGGCGCGGTATATTTGAATCGCTGGTGTATCGGGCCACGGTGTTGATCGATGCCGAGTTTGGCGAACTTGATGTGGACTCGCTGTCTGCTGATATCAGCCAGATTCACTGGGATCAGGCCTGGCTTTCAATTGGCCTGTCAGACACGCGAGCGATCAACAGTGTCGACCTGTTTCAATGGGGTGATTCTCCCCGCGAACTGGCACCAGGCACCCGATTGCATTCTCTGCCATCCGGGTTTCACGCGCCACTGGACAAGTTGTCTACAGAATCCACAGACGATGCCCACACACTGCGCTTGGCAATGAACGTCAATGGATCTGGCGCCTTTCAATTCGCACCGTTTGGTCAGACGACCACGGTAAGCATGTCGTCCAGTTGGCCACACCCTAGCTTTCAGGGCGATGCTTTGCCGGATCAGCGCGATATCGGTGCCGGTGGATTCACGGCGGTCTGGACCCTACCGCATTTGGCACGTAACTATCCGCAGCGCTGGTCTTCTGAGCGGTGACGTCGATCTTTTTCAGTTTTCTGCAGGTGTCAGTCTGTTTGAGCCGGTATCTCTGTACTCGCGCGTGACGCGTGCCGTAAAGTATGGCATTTTGTTTATCGGGTTGACGTTTCTCACTTTGTTCATCTTTGAAATGTCTATTGATCGCAAACTGCATGTTATTCAATATGCACTGATCGGTATCGCGCTGAGCTTGTTTTTTCTGGTGTTGTTGTCACTGTCCGAGCACATGCGATTCATTAGCGCCTATGCGTCGGCGGCGATACTGACAATTGCCATGATCAGTTGCTACACCTGGCTGGTGCTGCGCAGCGTTGCACGTGCGGCATTGGTGATGACACTGCTGCTGGCACTCTACGCGGTACTCTATTCGTTACTGCAGTTAGAAGACTATGCGCTATTGATGGGGACCGCTTTGCTGGTGTTTGGGATAATGATACTGATGTTTGTCACGAGAAATATCCAACGTGGCCCGCAGACTGCGGCCTGAACAGTTGGTTTCTCATTCTGTTGCCAGCGATATCAAGTAGTCATGAATATGAAAAAGAAACCGCGCGAGCCGCTGACACCCTCGCAACAAGGGCTGCTGGCAGTAGCAGTGATCGTGGTCATCGTATTGTTATTCGTGGCTGCGCGTCTGTGGACTCAGCTAACCGGTTAGTGCGGCAGGCGAAGTCCGGGCACAGAACTGACCAGATGTAGTGGAGCGCGCTTGTGCTTCGGTCTTTGCGGAACCCGGTTTCACAACTGGTACCAGAGGCTCCGGAGCCCTCCTGGCTGATCGTCGTTTGGCGCAGGTTCAGCTTCGTCGATTAGATTTATCTGAAATTCTTTGAATTTCCACAATGCTACCGGGCGCAGTTATTGACAAGGAGTGTGAGATGAGGATGGTAATTGTTGTTCTGAGCCTTTTTTTGGTCACACCGGCCGGTGCGGCTGAGGCTGTTCGTCAGTTCATTAATGTCGATGGCGTTAAACGTTCTTTTCTGCTGTACAAACCTGCCGGAATCGACGAGCGAACATTGAACCCACTGGTGTTGGTGATGCACGGAGGTGGTGGCACCGCTAAAGGTCTTTACCGCGATACAGCAAAGAGTTTTACCGCGCTGGCGGACGCACATCGATTCTACCTGGTGTTCCCGGATGCAGGTCGGCGAATGTGGGATTTTGGAACAGACAAGGTCTCCCGAAAATTGCGACGTCGCTTCGATGACGAACGCTTTTTCAAGCGGTTGCTGGAGCATCTGGCAACTGACCTGCCGCTCGACAGGCGCCGAGTGTTTGCTACGGGCATATCCCGTGGTGGTCAGGCTTCATACTTTCTGGCGTGTAAGTTCCCTTCGCAAATTCGCGCCATTGCGCCGATTGCGATGCCTATGCCTGAGTTTCTGGTTTCAGATTGCGCGCCGGGCTCCCATATCGGGCTTGTGGTGCTCAACGGCACAAGTGATCCGGTTGTGCCTTGTGAAGGCGGGGAAATCGTGGCGCTGGGGCAGCGCAGGGGGACGGTGCTTTCTACAGCCAATACGATAGCGCGTTGGCGGGGCTGGAATAGATGCAGTGAAACTCCTGTTTCCCGCGTTGCTATAGACACCGCCTCAGACAGGGCATCAGTAGAGCGGTTTGACTGGCAACACTGCGACGGCGCACCGGTACGCCTGTACAAAATTGAAAACGGTGGACACACCTGGCCGTCCGGAAGTCAGTATTTGCCCAGAAGGGTTGTGGGTTCGGTCACGCGTGATATTGATGGTGCCGTCGAGGTTTGGGACTTTTTCTCGGGTTTTAAGTAGGTGCAGTCGGTCTTCGAACAGGTTGTTGCTTGATCCGAGAGTTGTTAGCGGAAAAATGTTTTTTTTACAGTAGTTCCCCGCGGGGCACTTGTTCCGATGCCTTTGTTCACCGATGTGCTGGCAATATTCAACTGCATTCGGATAACACATTGATGCGGTGGGCATACAAATGTTCATAGTGCGGTCGCATGCGACGATAGACGCGCTGAACGCGAAAGGGCGCGTCGTCTACTTCAATGTATTTGCGTGCTTGCGGGGTCAGCCCGGTGGACTGTGCGAGGTTGTGATGGAAGGAGCCGCCATCCCACCAGCTGTGTTCGGATGGATCGCCGCCGGGTGTCCAGCTCAATGCGTCTGGCACAAACGGGATGCCAACATCATTGCAAAAAGCAGCCACCATCTCATGCGGGTTTTCGAGCAGATCGTCGCTGTCGATCACGGGTGGTGGAGTGCCGGTTAAGGCATGGAGCAGATCAAACAGTGCGCGTTGTTCAGGGAACCCGACTTCGGCCTCGTCGAAGTCCGGCCACTTGTTGTACATCGATGAAATACTCTTTGCCGGATCGCGAATTAAAAAGGCGTGGGTGAAATGTTCGAGAAATGCCGGTGTCCACATGTGGTTGATGTAGTGCGGAAAGTCTTTCAAAAACACCGGGCCGGTCTCGGCGCGCTTTTTTATATCTTTCCAGACTGATTCCAGCGTCAGGCCGGGGGTCGTTTTGTCACCGGGTTTATAACGCGGCCACAACGGATCTTCGCCCTGATACCAGGCCTCGCCGAAGGGTTCGTGCAGGCAGTCGAGGTCACCGCGCTGACGCATCATCCATTCGAAGGCGGTTGAGGTGGAGCGGGGGATAGCCCACAGGGCGATAATTTTATGCACGTAATGTTTCCAGCAATGTTCCCTGATAGTGCTCCGGGGCAAGCCCGAGGTCGCGGAATAGTGCCCAGTAGAGTGCCGTATCGTGGCCAATCACGGGCTTGCCCAGCAGTTCCTCCAGCATGGGTGTCAGATGTAACGGTCGCTCCGGAAAACCATCCGTTCCGCTGCGAAAATTGCACATGCCGTTGATCAGATAGGCATCGGCCTCTGGTGCCTGTTCGGCGACGTATTGAAAGCTTTTAGCGGCGAGGTCTCCCTCGAATACCCAGCGTCTGTCGTTGACCTCATCCTGGCTGGCAAACCAGCCCTGGTCGTGAAAATTGCCAGCCCAGAGGACATCAAAGCCAGCCTCTTTCAGAAACCCCACGGTACCCGTCCACCACTGTGGCCAGTGATAGGCGGCGTTGAGCGCAATTTTCTCCACGTTGAGCGCACGTAGTGCCTCCACCATTGCGTAGCCCGCCATATGAAAACCCACGCCGTGGCGATCGGAGAGTTCGGCGCAGTGCTGGCGTACACCGTCAACACCCAGGCCGCAGGCGTGTACCCAGTTTGATCCTACTTGTCCCGCGACATCCACGCCGTTGCGTGCCATGCAGTGAACGAAGTCGTCGAGCATGCCGAAGTTGCGTTTGCGCTGGTCGAGGCCGTGGGTGTAATCCGGATCGTGCAGCATCCAGCCGTGTACGCCAACGGTGCGCGGGGCGATGCGCAGGAAATCACTCGGGGCGGCGTCGAAGTCGAACGGCGGGCAGGTGAAACCAACCTGGTGCGGGAAAAGCTTGTGTTCGGGCCTCCACTCACTCGGCATCATGGGGTGCGGTCTCCGCTTTCGTTGTGTTGTTAACGCGCGATATGCGGTGTTGTCTCGCAGTGTGGCACCATTTCATTGATCCACCGCCTCCCGCATCCATCGCTGCAAATGCATAACCGGGTGTTCCGACTTTACGCCGCCAGCCGGATCGATCACCAGCGGCCCGGGTTTGTACCCTCGAGAGTGCAAACCGCGCTGCACGGATTCAACCAGATGAATGTCCTCTTCCACGGTAGTCTGTCGGTCCTGTATGGCGAGTTGGCGTACCGTTTCGTTTTCCTCGCCGCCAATCGAATACCAGCCGCGCCAGACGGTGACGGTATCGGCGCCGGTAGCGCGCCAGTGGTAGGTGTTTAAAACGTTACCCGGATAGACCTGCGCACTGAACATCGGCCACAGATACCAGCTTGAATATTCATCGTGGTGGGCAAAGCCGGATTGAATGTCGTAGGTCATCTGGTCGAGCGACTGGCACTCGGTGGTATGGCGCAGGCACATGCCCTGGGGCTGGATGTCATAGGTGTCGGGCTTGACGACACCATTGGCAAAAGTCGGGTGACACAGGCTGCAGTGATAACACTCCGAGTAGTTTTCAACCGATACCTTCCAGTTGCATTTTTCGGGTACTTCCACCCATTCCAGTGGCGCCAGGTCAGCCCAGTTCGGTACCCATTCCTGTAATTCGGTGCGTGCTTCGGGGAACCACACGTCCATCGGTTTGGCGTTCGGGTCGAGGTTGACGAATACAAAGCCGAGGAACTCTTCAACCCTGATTGATGTCAGGCAAATGCTCTTAACGTCTACTCCTTGTACTGATTTGAGGTTCGGCCCGCCGCGCAGCTGACCGGTGAGTTCGTAGGTCCAGGCATGGTAGGGGCAGACCAGTGCACGCGATTTGCCATTGCCTTTAACAAGTTCGTGGGCGCGATGCTGGCACACATTATAAAATGCGCGTATCTCGCTATCTTGGCCGCGAACCGCGAATAGATTCTGCCCGGCGATTGAAAAACATGTGTAACAACCCGGTTCGGCGATCTCACTGCTGTGACAGGCGAATTGCCAGGTGCGCGCCAGCAGTCCGCGCTGTTCTTGTTCAAACAGATTTGAATCGGTGTAATAACGGGCATCGAGTGTTCTAACGGGTTTGGTCATGGCCTATCCCCGGTGTAAATTCCGATGTTGTGTCGCCGCGCGTGAAAGGCATCGACGCGCGCTACGATTTCATCGTTCGCCTGTGCAATGACAAACGATAGCAGAGTCTCCAGCAGCGCAATGGTGCTGACCGATGACGGGAAAAATTGCGGCGTGTCGCCCGCCACCACAAAGCCATGATCCGCCTGCTGGTAGAGCGGGCTGGCGCGGCTGTCAGTGATGCCGATAACGGTCACACCCTGCTCGCGTGCAATAGCCACGGCCTCAATGACTTCACTGCGGTAGGGCGCGCTGGTAATCGCAATCAGTGTGTCCCTCTCGTCGCTCCAGGCAAGGTCATCGGTGGCGACTGATCCGGCGCGCGGAATCGCATGAAACTGCACCATGCCGGTTGAGGCCAGATAGGTGAAATTGCGTG
>CAZYDV010000258.1:0-8987 GCA_964646405.1 uncultured Granulosicoccaceae bacterium
ATCAATGCCTGCACTGGAACGGGTTTCAGGCCGAACAGTATAGACGCCATGAGCACGTAGACTTTTATGAGTCCACGCTGCGCCCGTTTGCGATGTATCGGGACAGCGAAGATTTGCAGGACTGGCCCGATGCTACTGATAAACTCGGCGATTGGCTGCCGGCGTTCACCGGGTCTGTGACCAATCCGGACGGAGCGCTACAGCCGCAGGCAGATTTTTCAATCCCGCGGATCAAAGGGCGATCGACTCGACGCCGCGATCGCTGACGGCTTTGCTCTGATAAGCGAAAAAGGGCTTTCGCCGCTGGTCGCGAACAGTGCTGCTAATCGAACATGAACGGAGCAGGTAACATGGATCGTTGTAAACGTGTTTTTATCGGCACATTGCTGTTGGCAGGCCTCGGCGCGGTGCAGGCAGAGCAGGCAGGAAAGGCGGCGCACGGCGATGGTGTACACGCTGATCGCTATCGGGTGGTTGACTGCGCGCAAGTGGTTCCTGACATCGACACCTCGGATCTGGAATGCGCCTACGTGTCGGTGCGAGAGAATCGCGTGCGCTACACTGAAAGCCAGGTGGAAATTTTCCTCGTGCGCCCAGGCCATCCTGTGGTATCAGAGCATCCACCGGTGGTGGTGATCGCGGGCGGGCCTGGCGCCCCGATGGCAAAATTTGCGATTAAACGCAATTTGCCCAATCGCATGAGTCGCCTGCTCGGGCGCGAAGTGATCTATTTTGATCAGCGCGGTGTCGGTCTGTCACTGCCGACGACGGGTTGCCCGGAGATTGTGCACGCAGAATCGACCATGGCACATATAATTGCATGGTGGCGTTGCAGTCGTCGCTACCGTGCAGCTGATGTCGACATTCACTCTTTCAATACGATAGAAAATGCCAGCGATATCGCTGAACTACCGATCGCACTCGGCGTTGAAAAAATAGATTTGATCGCTGGCTCTTACGGCACGCGTCTGGCGAGTGAGGTTTTGCAGCAGTTTCCAAAAGCGGTGCGGTATGCCGTGCTGGGTGGGATGCAGATCGCGGGTCCCAATCCAGGTGATACGCCAGCCGATCAGCAGGCGATGTTTAACCGAGCGGCTATCGACTACCAGAATCGATGCGCGCGCCACAGCGCCTGTGCCGAATTGATGCCCGAGCTCGACATGCGCGAGGTCATTATCGAACTGCAACGGCTGATCGAACGCGATGGGCAAGTGGTGATTGCCGGCATTGCGTTTGACAGTCTGGCGCGATTGCGTGAGACACTCTTTGTGATGTCGTATCTTGGGCAATTGCGCAACATGTTTTTCAATGCGATGGTTTTTGCGGCGCGTGAGAACTCGGCCGGATTTTATCGTCACGTCGGTGAAGGCGATGCAGCGGTCGGCGAGACGTTCGTGCTGCAACTGTTGGCGACGGCCCGCCACAGTGTGTTCAGCATCGTCAACGGCATGAGCATCGTGACGCGTTGCTATGACGGCGACGGCTGCTCGGCAATCCTGCGCAAAAAGAACGACTATCCGGTCGAGGAATTTCAAACGCCCGCCGGCAGTGACCACCCGGTGCTGATCGTCTCAGGTGATCTGGATCCTGCTACACCGATACAGGCCGCCCGCGCCGCGCTGCCACTGTTTTCGAATGCGCGGCATGTGGTCTACGCGTGTCTTGGGCACGACGTTGCCCGGATTTCCAATCTTGCCAACGGCGATTGCCTGGTACGCCAGGTGCGGAGCTTTCTGGATAACCCGCTGGATACACCACCGGCCTGCGAGGAACCTGCTTGTGCATCGCTTCCGCTGACGCCGGTGCGCAGCCAGTTGCAGGCGCTCGTTGATGAGTACGTGGAGGATTTTCACCCATCGCAATAGATGCGCTGCCGTACTCTACTCTGCGCTGGCGTGTCAGCGGCACGGGTTTTTTTGCGATAATTGTACCCGTACCCCAAACGTTGAAGGTGTCATGGCGGAGTCAGGATATTGAGTGAAGAGCCGCTGAGCCGGGAATCCATCCTGAATGGCGATATGCGCAAACTGGCAGAGAGCCAGCCGGGGCTGGTCCGCCTGATGAGCGATGAGGATCGCCGGCACTGGATCGAAAAAACACTGTCCGGCGCACCGTCAATGGAACAGATCTGGGTGTTTGCCTACGGCTCACTGATCTGGAATCCGGCATTCATCTGGGCAGAGCAGTTTCCCTGCACCGTTCAGGGCTATCACCGCAGCTTTTGTTTCTGGACCAAGCTTGGCAGAGGTTGTGAGGACAATCCAGGTTTGATGATGGGGCTTGAACCCGGCGGGTCCTGCAGTGGTGTGGCCTATCGCATCGACGCGAGCCACGTCGATAGTGAAATCGATATTCTCTTTCGCCGCGAGCTGATTTCGCACGCCTATATACCAACCTGGGTCGAGGCCGTCGATGTGGCTTCAAAGGCAACGGTGCAGGCGATAACCTTTGTCATGGATCCCTCTCACGAGCGCTACTGCGGTGGTCTGGATCGGACGCAATCCATTCGTCATCTGGCCACTGCAACCGGACCGCTGGGCCGCAATTGTGACTACCTCTTCAGCCTGGTTGAGCACCTGCAGAAACTACGGTTTTCCGATCCGGAACTCGAACAGCTCGCGATGGATGTTGCCGACTATCAGCATGCCAACCCTGCGCAGGTGCCACAGGTTTAGCTGGTGACTGTGCACAGCGCGCCTGTCGAACCCGAGGGCGGTGTCGGTCGTAGCCTGGCCGGCCGCCTCGAAATACCGATGTATGTTCCGTGCGACCTCCCACCCCACGTGCACGGCAGACGCACTGTGAAAAGCCACTCAGAGATCGCCTGCTGTGGCGTAAACGCTTTCGCTAAGCTGCTGCGTGTAAACCTGGTTGCGCGCGACTTGCGCGTGAATATGTCTTTGGACTGCCCATGCTGTGCTGTGCGTTTTAAAAACTGTCCTCCCCGGTTGCTGAAGATGGTTTTTAATACCTCGTAAGTCAATCCACTGACAGTGTCTGCTCTCCCCCCGCAAATCGAATACCTGCGTTCGCACGGTGGTGTCAGGAGGTTTGAGTTGAGGCGATCGAACGCCATCGGCAATACATTGGCACCGCTGGTGCGGTGGCTGGTGCGGACTTGCATTTTTTTCGATCACATCGCGCTGGCGGGGCGATTCGAAACGCCCACTGTGTTACCCGTAGATTCCCGTAGTCGTGCCAACTCCTGAAACTTGATTGCTGTTTTCGTACATGGGTCACACAACCCGGCGACAGTGCCGGCTTATCGATTTCAATGGTCGAGTTCTTGCGCTGGCTGGCCGAAATAGTGACGGCCGTCCGTATGAATAGTGATTTTCAACACGCTATCGACGGGAATCGAATAATGAAAGCCAAGGCTTGATGCAGGGAGTTCCGGCTTGCGAGCTGAACCGATCCACCGTGATAGACAACAGCGACTCTATCTTCTGGCGCAGATCGTCTGTGCCGGCATATTTGTCGTGGGCTTGTCTTTGTTGGCGAGCAAACGGTCGCATGCTGAAGGGTCGGCGCAAACCGGTCTGACGCAATTCCTGTTCGATCGATCGGCCATGTTTGCAGAAGGCTATGTGAACGATGCGCCTTCCAGTTCTTTGTTTGTCGACGTACTGGCCGCCGGTGAGGTGATTAATATTTCGCTTTGCGGCGATGAGGCGAGCGACAACCTGCAAATTCGCGTTTTCAGCCCACAGGATATCCTGCTGCGCACAGAATTACTGAGTGAGGCCAACGTCAGTTGCAGCGATCCGATGAACGCACCGTTGCAGAATCCGTTTCGGTTTGCCACAACGTCTGCCGGTACTTATCGGATCGAGCTTGAGAACACCAGTAAGAGCTCTGATCAGACCAGTTTCTTCGAACGATTCGATATATCTGTCACGCCCAATAGCACCATCGATCCCGACCCCACGGTCGCCGCTGGTCGTTTATGGGCCTACGTATTGGGTTTTAACTCGCGAAGTTTCGACCGGGCCAGATCGTCAGACGCCAACTACTATGTGCTCGTCGATGGCGGGCAACCCGACACCCATTATGTCTGGATGCTGGATCTGAATAAATTCGCCGGTTTTAAGTATCCGCTGCGAGCCAACTCGATCGGCGTCGACGCACCGAATTCCGGCTATTCAGTGTGGTCGACCAACAGTAGCGGCCAGGTGATCAATACCGCGTCGTATGAGTATCCAATTTACCTCGGGCGCCCGGCTGTCGCCAAGGCGCGGCCACTGCAGCCACCGACGGTGTCGGACGTATTTTTTGTCGATTCTGACGGTGTCGATTTTGGTATTTCACCCAATGCCACGATCGGTGTTCAGGATTCGGGCAAGTTTGTGTTCACCAGCGACGTGAACGGCAGCTATTCGATTGGTATTGACCTCGATCAGAACGGCAGCTTCGGTGATCAGGCAGACATCCGTCTGTTGGGTCGCGCGGTGGCGGGCAGCAATGAAGTCGAGTGGGACGGAAAAAACGCACTGGGTGACCCGGCGGTGACAGGCAACTACGATGCGCGAGTCGAGGTGCGGATTGGCGAGTTCCATTTTATCGCAGAGGACGTCGAGACCAGCGGTGGTCCATTGGATCCAGGGCTTACTATCTTTGCCGTCGATGATCTTGGCAATCTGAGTGACACACAAGTGTTCTGGGACGATGAGACACTGCTGCGCACCGGCGAGGGTACTTCGACACTGCCCGATGGCCTGCCATCGTCGGCGGCCAGACACACCTGGGGTGATTTTGTCAGTGATTCATTCGGCGACTCTAAACTGATTGATACCTACGTGCGCGGCGAAACTGCCAGTGTCGATATTCTCGCGGTTGTCATTGACAACGACACGACGCCACTGGCCAGTGATGGCTCGGTTACCATCACACCGGTCAGTGCGCCGGGTGAGTCAGTGACGGTCACTGTCACCGACGCCGATCTGAACACCGTAGCAGGTGCCGTTGAACAGGTTCAGATTGTTGTCGAGAACAGCGTCAATGGCGAGATCGAGACGCTTCAGGCCATTGAAACGGGGCCCAACACCGGGGTCTTTAGAGCGACGCTTGCAACCCTTGAAGGCGATGCCGCCGGCCCGTCGAACACTGGCACCATTATTACGCAAGCGGGTGACCAGTTGATCGCCCGGTACACCGATCAACTGACCGCACGCGGCGTGATTGCGAATCTCAGTGCCACGGGCCTGGTGCAAAACGCCGTGCTCGACAGTGATGCAGACGGCATCACCGATGACGTCGATCTGGATGATGACGGTGACGGCATCCCCGATTTAATCGAAGGCAATGGTGACATCGATGGCGATGGTGTGCCGAACCGACTCGACATCGACAGCGACAACGACGCCATACCGGACAACATCGAAGCGCAGACCAACTACCTTGCGCCGCAGGGTGTGGATGCGAATGCCGATGGTATCGATGCGAGCTATGGTCTGACCGGTATTACGACACCGCGTGACACGGATGGCGACGGGACGCCCGATTACCTGGATCGCGACAGTGATGCCGATTCAATCGATGATCTGATAGAAGCGCTGGATGCCAACGGCGATGGCGTGGCCGATCGCGTGGCGGCGGGGTTAGACAGTGACGGCGATGGACTGGATGATCGTTTCGATTCTGTGCCTGGTCCCAACGCGATCAACAACTCTGCAGGCAGCAATGCGCCGCTGACTGATAGTGATGGCGATGGCCTGCGCGACTGGCGCGACAGCGACGATGACGGCGATGGCATCGCGACCCTTGTAGAGACGGCCGCCGATGTCGATGCGGATGGCGCGCCGAATTACCTGGACCTGGACGCCGACGCCGACGGGCTGCCGGATCAACTGGAAGGGCCGTCTGACAACGATGGCAATGGTGTGCCGGATTATCTTGAGGCGTTGAGTGAGCCTGATACCGACGGCGATGGCATCGTCGACAGTCTGGATGCCGACGACGACGGCGACGGCATACCCGATATTGTAGAGGGGCCGCTCGACAGCGATGGCGACGGCATTGCCAATCAGCTTGACATCGACAGCGACGGCGACGGTGTGCCGGATATCATCGAGGCGCAATCGACACTCATTCTCCCCAACGGTACCGATGCCAACGGCGACGGCATCGATGCCGCATTTGGCGTAAGCGGGATCGTCTCTCCCATCGACAGCGACGGCGATGGCGTCGCCGACTATCTCGATCTGGACAGTGACGGCGACTCGATCGTCGATGCAATCGAAGCGCATGACAACAACAGCGACGGCGTGGCCGACACCGTGCCGCTCGGTGCAGATATCGACGGTGACGGACTGGACGATGCATTCGACAGCGTTACCGCACCCAACGCGATTGGCAATGCAGCAGGCGTTAGTACAGCGCGTCCGGATCTCGATGGCGATGGTACCGGTGACTGGCGCGACAGTGACGACGATGGTGACTTTATCACCACCCGGATCGAGGTCGGTGTCGATACCGATGGCGACGGCGCACCCGATTATCTCGATCTGGACTCGGATGCCGACGGGCTGACCGATCGCACCGAGCTCGGTCTCAATCCGGCCAGTCCGCTCGATACCGATGGCGATGGCGTGGCAGATTTTCGCGACACCGATTCCGACGGCGACGGCACTGCCGATGCGATCGAAGGCATCCTCGACTCTAATGGCAACGGCGTACCGGATTATCGCGAAGTGCCCATGTTGCCCGATGCCGATAACGACGGTGTGCCTGACAACGTCGACGCCGATGACGATGGCGATGGCATCCCCGATTTGTTGGAAGGCAGCGCAGACAGCGATGGCGATGGCATTGCGAATCGCTTTGATATCGACAGTGACAACGACGGCATTCCGGACAACATCGAGGCGCAGACCGAGCGTGGATTTCAGGCGCCATCCGGTATTGATGCCAATGGCGATGGCGTCGATGATATTTACGGTGCCGGACTGACGCCGATCAACATCGATGCCAGCGCCGCGGCCGACTACCTCGATACCGACAGCGACAACGATGGCGTCAGTGACTTTATCGAGGCTTTCGACTCTGATGGCAATGGTGAGGTGGCGCTGATGCCACTAGGCACCGATGCCGACGGTGATGGACTGGACGACGCATTCGACACAGTCGCCGGTCCCAATGCGCTGGCCAATGCGAGTGGCAGCAACGCACCGCTGCCCAATCGCGATGCTGACCTCGATCGCGACTGGCGCGACCGCGACGACGACGGGGATGGCATTCCGACCGCGATCGAATTGACGCTCGACACCGACGGTGACGCGATTCCCGACTATCTCGATCTGGACGCGGATGGCGATGGATTGTCCGACGCGCTGGAGGCGGGCGTGAATCCGTCGACCCCGCTGGACTCCGATGGCGACGGCCTGCCCGATACTATCGATCTGGATGCTGACGGGGACGGCATTGCCGATCGCTACGAGGCCGGTCCCAACAGTGCGGCACCGGCAGATACTGATGGTGATGGCGACCCGGATTTTCGCGATGCCGATGCCGATGGCGACGGGGTCCCCGATCGCATCGAAGCCGGTATCAACCCCGCCATACCCGCCGATACTGATGGTGACGGGGCCGCCAACCATCTGGATACTGATTCAGACAACGACGGCATTTCAGATGCGGTAGAAGTCGGCGGCAATCCGCTGCTACCGATCGACACCGACGCCGATGGCATACCCGATTTTCTCGACGTGGATACCGACGGCGACGGTCTGCCTGATGCACTGGAGGCGGGCACGCTGCCCGGCAGTCCGCTCGATACCGATGGTGACGGAGTGGCTGACTTTCGCGATCCCGACACCGATGGCGATGGCATTCCCGATCAGCTCGAGGCCGGCACCAACGTGGCCAGTCCAACCGATACGGATGGCGACGGCACACCGGACTTTCGCGATCCGGATGCCGATCAGGACGGCCTGCCAGACGCGATAGAGGCGGGCGCCAACCCGGCGTCACCGCGTGACAGCGACAGTGATGGCACGCCGGACTATCGTGATACCGACTCTGATTCCGACTCCATTCCCGACGCCCGCGAGGGCGGTGGCATACCGATCAACCCGGTCGATACCGATGCCGACGGCTTGCCCGATTACATCGATACCGACGCTGACGCCGACGGCATTCCAGACAGCGTTGAAGGTGTTGCCGACGCTGATCTATCGGGTGTGCCGGACTACATCGAACCCACCGAGCCGATGGGGCAGCCGGGCCTTGACAGTGATCTCGATGGCATCCCCGATGCGATCGAGGGCAGTGGCGATGCCGACGGCGACGGCACCCCGAATTTGCGCGACCTGGACTCCGATAATGACGGCGTGCTGGATTTGATCGAACGCCAGATCGATACCGACTTCGACGGTCTGCCGGATTTTCTCGATCTGGACAGCGACAGCGACGGTCTGCCGGATCTGCTCGAAGCCGGCGGCGTGGATGCTGATGGCGATGGCCTGGTCGATGGCTTTGCAGATGTGAATGGCGATGGCGCCGACGATGTGCTGCGCTTCAATCCGCTGTTCGATCCCGACACCGACGCCGACGGCAAGCCCAACCGGCTCGATCTGGATAGTGACAGCGACGGCCTTGCCGATCTGGTCGAAGCAGGTGGTGTCGACAACGATCTCAATGGTGTGGTCGACAGCCCAATCGATTTCAATGCAGACGGTATCGATGATCGGCTGGTGGCCACGCCACTGATCGATCGCGATACCGACGGTGACAACGCCCCTGACCGTATCGATCAGGATGCCGATGACGACGGGCTGCGGGACTCGATCGAAGGGTTGTCTGATCCGGATGGAGATGGGTTACCTAATTATCGCGACATCGACAGCGACGCCGACAGCATTCCCGACAGCATCGAACAGACGGCCGATACCGATCGCGACGGTGCGCCCGATTTTCTTGACCTCGACAGCGACGGCGATCGACTGCCCGATCAGGACGAGGCGGGTAGTGAGCCCGCGTCACCGGTCGAT
>CAZYDV010000259.1:0-8973 GCA_964646405.1 uncultured Granulosicoccaceae bacterium
TGGCTACCTCGGTTTTCATGTCGTACAGCACCTGTGCGCCATCGACACCCAGAGCGGCGGCTTTCTCAGCCCACTCGGCTTCGATACCCGCGACCCAACCCTGGATTTTCGAGACCATGTCTGCCGGAGCATCAGTGATTTTTCCACCTGCCTGGTGGAATTTCTCAAGCCCTGTATCGTCGCGTTTTTGAAATGCGCGCCCCGCCATACGAGCGAATACCTCGCCGGATACGCTGTCGATCGCGGCTTTGTCTTCATCGGATAAGGCGTCGAATTTCTTGCCGTTCATGACGAAGAAAAAGCTGGTGTTGTAGAGGCCACCGGGGATTCGGGTGACATACTTGATGGTGTTTTCAAGCTTGAATCCATCGATAGCTTCAAGCGGAAACATTACACCGTCGGCGACACCGCGAGACAGCAGTTCGTAAACCTGCGGTGCCGGCTTGAACAACTGCACGATGCCAAAGTTGTCAGTTACCGATTTTACGATACCGCCACCGATGCGCATCTTCATATCCTGAAGCTGCGCAATTTCAGTGATTTCCTTTTGCGTGTTCATGATCTGGCCGGGGCCGTGTGTGAACAGGCCCAACACCTTGACACCTTTATGCTCATTCGCCTGCTCAAGGTGTTTTTTGTACATTCTCCAGTAGGCGACGGAGATATCTTCGGCATCGTTACCCAGGAAGGGTACTTCGGCGGTGCTGTTCAGCACGAAGCGGCCGGGTTGATAGCCGTGAATCCCGTAGGTCAGATCTGCCAGGCCGTCGCGTGCGATGTCGTAGTGCGCTGGTGGCTTGCCCAGCGCTTTTGGCAGGATCTTGATTTTTACCCGGCCCTCGGTGGCTTCTTCTACCTGTTCGGCCCACGGCATCATCATCTCAGAAACAATGACGTGTTTCGGCGGAAGCCATGAAGACATGGTCAGCGTGGTTTCGGCGCTGGCCGTTTGCACAAGGGCGCTGGATAGTGCGACCGATACCGCACCGATCAGCGCGGTTCGAAAAGTAGAAATCATCTATTGCTCCTCAAGCGATTTTCTGTCGTGAACGGCGCCGACAGGTGGATGTTATTTCGGGTTTGCGCGGGCGATGGCGCGGCAATGCCGACGCCGCTAGGCGCACTTTAGTGACATGCCGAACGCTTGGCAAGCCGGGGCGTTCGTGCGTCAGTGGCCAGAATAAGCAATTGTGTGCGGCGTTGGCGGGCGGTGTAACATGAGCCTGGCAAATGCAGCGCTGTAAAGGAAAGATGCCCCAGGCACGCGCCGTTCGCGTTGCCGACAGTGTGTTCCGTCGGCGTGGCGAATGTACGCCGCATCGCCCATCCGGCCCAACCACCTGCAATCGACACCGGTCGCCGCGGCGCTGACCTCCCAAAGAGTTCTCTGCCATCGATAATCCGCGCAAACAGGATCCACCCCACCTTTGGCTGCTGATTCCGCTGGCCATTTGCATGACTCTCTGTGCGCTGGCCATCGGGCGGTTGGCCTACGGGCTGCTGGTGCCGGCGATGCGTGCTGAACTGGGCTTCAGCGTGGCGCAGGCTGGCAATCTCGGCACGGCATCGTCGCTGGGGTATCTGGCCATGGTACTGCCAGCCGGGCTGATTGCCACCCGCCGCGGGCCACGCCTGTCAATGCTGGCAGGCTTGCTGTTGATCGTCATGGCCTGTATTGCGATGGGGTTCGTGCGCAGTTACACCGGCTGTCTGCTGGCGATGGTGCTGATGGGGTTTGGCACGGCGCTGCTCTATACGCCACTGATCGCCTTGCTCGTCGGCTGGTATCCGAATCGTCGCGGCACGGTAATCGGCGTGGCCAATAGTGGTATCGGCATTGGCATGCTGGCGATAGGGCTGGCGATTCCCCGGCTGATAGATCAGCAGGGCAACGGCGGATTTCGCGTGGCCTGGCTGGTGTTTGCCGGGTTCGCAGCACTCGTGCTGCTGGTGGTCTGGTGGCGCGTGCGCAACCCGCCGGGGTCCGGTGGTGCCGGCGCGTCGGGGGGCGATTCGATGCAACGCAGACGCGATCGCCGGGAGGTGTGGCAGAACCCGGGTATCAGAGCCATTGCCTGGGTCTACGGCGCACTGGGTATCGGCTACATCGTACAGTCGGTATTCATGTACAGCTATGCGCTGGATTCGGGCGTTGACCCGGTGCGCGCCGGTGTGATGGCAAGCAGCATGGGTTTTCTGTCGATCTTTGCCGGCAGCATCTGGGGCAGCGTGTCCGATTTTGCCGGCCGTGCCGTCACACTGATGCTGTGTTTTGCGATCACCTGTGTCATCACGCTGCTGCCGGTGGCATTGCCCACGGACACCGGCTTTGCCGTGCATTTTGCCGTATCCGGGCTGGTGCTGGGCGGGCTGTTCACCGTCATACTGGCGGCCACTTCAGAGCGCGTGGCGCCCGTCTTGGTGCCGGTTGCGGTGAGCCTGGTCACCGTGGTTTTTGCGCTGGGTCAGTTGTTGGGTCCGGCCGCAGCCGGCTGGGTCATTCAGGCTACCGGGCGGTTTAGTCTGGCGTTTATCGGCAGTGCTGTGCTGATGGCTGTCGGGGTGTTTTTTTCCTACCGGCTTTGGCGCATCGAGCAAATCGCTAGAGCCGGGTCGTAACAGCGCTCGATCGTTCGGCAACCGTGCGATGTTGTATGATCGAATCTCGCCAACAGGGAGCGCCATCTATGCGCATCGTCTCAGCGATTGCAGCGTTGCTGCTGCTGACTGCCTGCAACACGGTGCCGCAGGCGCCGCCACCGGAATTGTCCGGGCAGCGCGCCATCGCGATGGTCAGCCTCGTCGATCGCTCGCTCGTGCACGCCTTTCGAACCACATCCGCGTTCGCGAGCTTCGATAATCAATACCCGCTCACGTGGAACCTCAACGACCTGCTGATCGACGCCACCGTCTCGGCATCTGCATCGCCAATACGCAGCCTTGAAGCACCGAAGTGGCTCGCCGTTGCCAAAACCCCGGTCACCCGCAACGCCAGCGGGGGCTACCTGATCAATAGCACCACCGCCGGCCAGATCCGGCGCTACTGCATCGCTCAGGAAATTGGCACCCTGATCATCTGGCTCGATGACAACCAGACCCGCACCGTGCAGAGCAGGCAATACGACCTCACAGGTAACGGTGCGCTGGAAATCGAATCGGCTGGCGTCAATCCCTTTATCGCCTATAGCAGTGCGCTGGGTGTTGGCGTTGAGTGTGACAGCGGACGGGTAGTTGCCATCGCTCGCGATAATTCCATGCAGCGCATCGCCAACTTCCGCCCCCCACCCGGGGGACTGCCGCAACTGGAGCTGGACAAGACCCGCGGTTATTTCGAGCAGCTTAGCGTGCAGCTGGCCGCTGATCTGCTGCAACAGCTCGGGTTGAATAACTAGCAGCCCGCAAGCGGGAAATCAGCTCATTGACAAGCTGATTCGTTAAGGCCAGCTACACGGTCAGGCAAGGCCAGTGGTTGTTCGTTTGTCACGACGTGGATCCATGCAATCGAACCGACAGGGTGCGTTCGCAGTGGTTGACGTTTTAGCGGTGCAGCAGCTAGAGCCGAATCGACTGTGCCGAGAGTTTGATGTCCAGTTGCAGACTGCCTTCATTGACCAGCCAACGACGAATGGTAAAGCTGCGCGTACCTGAGCTGTGCATCGGATCATTGTTGGCCAGTTCAGTGGCCGCTTCGAGTGACGGCGCCCGGTAGACGATCATGCCGGTGCCCTGCATCTGCTCACCACTCTCATCTGACAACGGGCCAGCCAGCGCCAGGTTGCCCTGTTGCTCCTGCTCTGCCTGATAGGCCAGGTGAGACGGCAGCACCGCCTTGACCTCATCGGCGGATTTTTCCGGCGTACTGACCACCACATAAAGTTCCAGGGCCAGTGAACCGCGCTCCTTAGCAGCCTGTTTGTACTCGGTCCATGCAACCATTGTGATCAGCTCCAGTCTGTACGCATTAGTGTTTGACAGAGGATAAGCAATCGACAAGACTGGGACAAGCAGCGGTTGAGCGGGGTGATGTGTTGTTTTTACTCCGGAACCAGCGATATAAAATGTGCAGAAACGCGTACATTTTCAGCAAAACCTCTGGTAGTACGCCGCAGCCGATAACTAAAGATGGTCCACCGTCAGTGGGTATGTAAAAATTCATGCCCTGAACTGGCGATATCTGGAGAGAACATATGATTCAAAGAAAATTCAAACTGGTCGTCGGCGGCCTGATGGCGGCGCTGATCAGTCTGCCTGCGGGTGCCGCTGAGACGATAAAAGCCGTCGTGATCGATGGCTACCCGGCAAAGGCGATGTGGGTGAAGGAGTTTTCCGGTTTCTTCATCCCTGAAGTCGACAAGCGCCTGGCGGCAGCGGGTAACTACAAGATGGACTGGCAGGAGAGTTATGGCGGTTCCATTGTCAAACCAAAAGGGGTGCTCGAAGGCGTCAAACTTGGGTTGGGTGATATCGGCATCGTGACCACCATCTTCCATTCATCCAAACTACCCAGCCAGGCAATATCGGCTGTGACCCCTTTTGTCGCGGCCGACGCGCGTGCGGTAGCCAAAGCGGTCGATGAAATCGCCCGCGAATTCCCCACTATGCAAAAGGAATTTGAAAAACAAAATCAGGTCTATCTCGCCACCGGTGTCGTGCTCGACACCTACCAGATGTTCAGCTCCAAAGAGGTTCAGTCACTAAAGGATATCGAGGGTGGCAAAGTCGCCGGTGCCGGTATGAACCTGCGCTATCTTGAAGGTATAGAAGGTGTGGCAGGCGTGCGCGGCGGCCTGACTGATTTCTACAACATGCTGCAGACCGGTCTCGTCGATCACGCCATGCTTTGGCCAGAAGCTGCCAAGACGTTCAAGATCGCCGAAGTCGCTCCGTACATGCTCAAAGCCGATATCGGTGCGGTCAACTCCAAAACCGTCACCGTCAACGCCGACTACTGGAAAAAACTACCCAAAGAAGTTCAGGATGTCTTCCTCGAGGTAGCCGTTGCCTGGCGCGATCATGTAGCCAGCGTGGCGATGGATCGTGCCGCCGCCAGTCGTGATGCCTACCTGGAAGCAGGGGGTACCGTGATCGAGGTGGGTACTGAGGAGCGACTGGGCTGGGCCACTGCCATGCCTGACATCGCAACCGAGTGGGCGAAAAATCTGGATGACAAAGGCGAGCCCGGAACCGACATGCTGAACGCCTACATGGGTAAGCTCAAAGCGGCAGGTTTTACGCCCGTTCGCGACTGGACTCAATAACGCCTGGCGGGTAACAGTCAGATGCAAAATGTGCTGATGCACATTGATCGTTGGGTGTGCCGGTTGGCGATGGTAGCCAACGCAGTCGGCACACTCGTCGTGCTGGGGCTGGTGCTGATCGTCAACACTGATGTCGTTGCCCGGGGCGTGTTTCACGCCCCGTTTCTAGGCGCAGTCGAAGTCGTTCAGTTCTCAATGGTGCTGATCGTCTTTTTACAACTGCCCGATGTCGTGCGAGCCGGCCGACTGACTCGATCCGACGGTTTGCTGGTGTTGCTCAAGGGGCGAGCGCCCGGGCTTGCCACCAATCTTCAGCGCGCGATCGACGCGCTGTCTTGTGTGTTCATGGCGCTGGTGAGCTACGCGATCTGGCCAGAATTCCTCGAAATGCTCGAAACCAGAGACTTCTTCGGCGTGCCCGGCGTGTTTACCGCACCCTGGTGGCCGATCAAACTCACGATATTTCTCGGCGCGCTGCTTTGCACCATATTGTTCGCATTGCGCACCGTGCGTCCCGTCGGGCTCAATAGTCAAGCCGGCGCTGCCGGTGAACCAAAGTCAGACACCCTGACAGACAACGGCGCGCCTTCATGAGTCCATTTGAAATTGGTATTGCCTCGGTCGCGGCAATCGTCCTGTTGATCTATCTGGGTGTATACATCCCGGTGGCGCTCGGCATGGTGTCGTTTGTCTCGATCTGGCTGATGCGCGACAACTTCGATCTGGCCGTCAATCTGCTCAAGATCGCCGTGGGCGACAGCGTGATGGAATATACCTTCGCGACAGTGCCCCTTTTTACCTTCATGGGGCTCATCGTCTCTAAAGCCGGGCTGGGGAGCGACATCTACGAAGTCATGAATGCCGCCTTTCGGCGAGTAAAGGGCGGTATCGGCATGGCCACCGTCGGCGCCAATGCCGTCTTTGCCGCCGTCACCGGATCATCCATCGCCTCGGCGTCGGTATTTGCGAAAGTGTCGGTGCCGCAGATGCTGCACTACAACTACAACCCGCGATTCGCCGTTGGCGTGGTGGCAGGTTCTTCCGTGCTCGGCATGATCATTCCGCCGTCGGCCATGCTGATCATCTACTCGTTCATCGCCGAGCAATCAGTCGGCGAAATGTTTATCGCCGGTATTGTTCCCGGTATCCTGCTGGCGGTTGCCTATATCGGCGCCATCTGGGCGATGGGACGGTTTACGCCCGGTTATATTGGCGGCAGACAGGCAGACGATTACGAGCCGATAGCCAGAAGCGACGTCGCTTCCAAAACGCTGCCACTGGTGTTTCTGATCGTCACCGTGCTCGGTGGCATCTATACCGGCTGGTTGACGCCGGTAGAAGCCGGCGCTGCCGGTTCACTATTGGGCCTGCTCATTTCTGTGGTACGCCGGCGCATGAGCTGGCGCGGCTTTTGGGAAACTTTGATCGAAACCGGCCATATCACCGCAGCGATCCTGTTCCTGATTACCGCGGCATCCATCTACAGCCGTATGCTCGGTCTGGCCGGTCTGCCCAATGCACTGGCTGATGTCATCGCACAGAACCAGCTATCCTACGTTGCGATCATGGCGATCTACGTCTGTCTGATGCTGTTCCTTGGTACTCTGCTCGACACCGCGTCAATCATATTGATCGTCGTACCCCTGTTTCTGCCATTGATAGAACCGCTGGGTTTGAGCCTGGTGTGGTTTGGTATCATTACCGTCATCGGTGCCGAAATTGGTTTGCTGACGCCCCCGTTGGGTATCAGCTGCTTCGTGATCAAGGCAACGCTCGACGATGATCGAATAACGCTCAAAGATGTATTTCTGGGCGCCTTGCCGTTTGCGTTTGTGATGTTGCTGGTCCTGATTGTATTAATTCGTTTCCCCTGGCTGTCAATCGGTATTCTTTAGGAATAGGCTCATGCGTGATGTAACCAAAGACAATATCACCGACACATTCCTGGGCTACTTCGGCGAGCAAACCAACCCGCGCCTGTGCGAGATCATGGCAAGCCTCGCCAAACACCTGCACGATTTTGCTCGCGAAACACAACTGACCCATGCCGAGTGGAACAAAGGCCTCGATATCCTGCGAAAAGCCGGCAGCATCACCACGCCCGAGCGCGACGAATTTGTATTGTTATCCGATGTACTGGGGCTGTCATCACTGGTCGATATGATCAACTCCAGCGAGGATGGCACCAATTCAAGCGTGCTGGGCCCGTTCCACGTATCCAACCCGCCGGTGCGCGAGATGGGGGCCGATCTACGTGCCGATAACGAAGGCGAACTGATCCTCGTGCAGGGCCATATACGCGATGCCAGCGGCAACCCCATCGGCGGAGCCACTATCGACATCTGGCAAACCGCCGCCAACGGCCTGTACTCCTCACAGGATCCCGAGCAGGATATCTACAACTTTCATGCGCTCTTCACCACCGGTGCCGATGGCAAATACCAGTTCACCACCGTGCGCCCCGTCAGTTACACCGTGCCGACAGACGGCCCGGTAGGCGAGTTACTCGAATCCACTGGCCGCCACCCCTGGCGCCCCTCTCATCTGCACTACATTGTCAAAGCAGAGGGCTACCGCGATCTCGTCACCGAAGTCTTCCCCGACGACGATCCCTACCTCGATCAGGACACCGTCTTCGGCGTACGCGATGACCTCGTCATGACGTATGTCAAACAGCCTGCGGCCAATTTCCCGGATAGTGGATGTGCGTTGTCGGGGAAAGTGGATGAGGATTATTTTTTGGTTGATTTTGATGTGGTGTTGAGCCGAGGGTAATACGTACTTTGAAAAGCGCAAAGTACCAAACGCTTTTTACCTGCTTCGATGTGGCTGTCGCCACTTTGGAAAGGTTCACCGCCTGCGGGGCCGCGCTGACGGCGCGTCCCTGCGCCCACAGCGCTATGTGCGACGTCCTGTCGCCCTGTCGCCCATACCCCCTTGTCGATGAACCTTTCCAAAGCACTCAGAATGGCGGGAACAGCAACCGCGTGACCGTTGGAGTGCAGGCTTTAGCCACCCTGGTATACGGGAAAGCTCTTGACCGCCCGGTCGGCCGGCGATGCAGGGAAGAAAAAGCAAAGCGTGCCTGACATGAGCGTAGCGAACGCTTGATCGGATTTGCCTATCGAATTTACCCCCGTCAATCCCCACCGAGCAATCAACCAACGAAAGTGATACCCTGCAAGATGCGATGATCAACCCGGCAGGTAGCCGGTCAGCTATCAGAGAATACCTCCCATAGCCCTCATCCAGCGAAATTGCAGCCGCTGAACAACCCGCGGCAGACGTTCAGGCTCGAATTATCAGGTGCGCACGTGCGCCATGATCGAGCGAGATATTGGAGTGAAGCAGGTGTTTAGTAAGCGAGCTGGCAGCAAAGACTCAGGTATCCAAGCGGCACTGGCACCGTGGTCACGTCAATTGCTGACGTGTGTAGTCAGTCAACGAGCGATATTCACCACCACTTGCAGCCTGCACAATGCCTGGCGTCAGGTTCGTCGAGAAGTCGGCCATGGTTAAAAGACAACTTCTCGTTTGGGCGGAAGATGCGATGAACCGGGCCGTTTGTGGGGGATGCGATTACTGTACGTTTGTACAAATAGTGAGATGTTGTGTAATTGTTGCGATACGATGGTGTTACGAAAAATGCGGCATATCCAGTGAATAGAAGATGCGGTATATCTGGATATTGGAAGTTTCGGTATAACATAAGTTA
>CAZYDV010000260.1:0-8952 GCA_964646405.1 uncultured Granulosicoccaceae bacterium
CGACAGCATAGTTGATTGAGCGTCCCTCGCTATCGAGATGCAGAAACGGGTGTCCACCTGCGGTGCCCAGGCCTTCGTAATCCGGTGCGACGATGGCGTAACCTGCCGCCAGCCAGCCGTTCAGGTATGGTGTATAGCCTGACAGATCATCGGTAGCCGAAGGCGCGCAAACATCGGCCACGCCGGTGGTGCCGTGGCCCCAGCCGATCACCGGCCATCCATCTTCCGGGGGTTCACCTGCTGGCAGCACGACGACGGCGTTTTCACGTCGTGAACTGCCATCAACACCGGGCATGCTGAAGTTCAACAGCGAGGCGCCACCGACATCACTGGCACCGCTGAGCTCAAAGGTAGACAGTGTAGGCGCGTTGTCTGATGCGGCGATGGTTGCGCTGTCGCCGCCACAGGCTGCAACGGTACAGGCGATACTCAGACTGACTATAAGGTTCGCAGAGTTTCTCATTGATGCTCCAACAGGATCGCAACGGCTGTTGCACAAGGAATCAGCAGGCATTATGCACACAATCGAATCCCAACGGTGGATATCGCGGCAACGACGAGCCAGCCGATGCGTTTGTCGTTGTGGACACCAGGCGTTGCCGGGGCCATCTGAACCACCACACTTGCCGACTTGCAATGGGATCCTGACGTTCGCTGTTACAGGTTGATACAACTGCCGCGCATTGGGCTGGCTATGCTGTGGATGTAACAAGTTGCCAGCCGGGTGGTAAAAATCGTGTTAATCATCAATCCATGGAAGAGTGCTATGGCTCAATTGCGTTTGCCTGTGTTCGGTGTGTTTGTATTACTGACACTGATCGCCTGTAGTGGATCCGGATCGGACGACAGTACAACTGTCGCCAGCCGCGACCCGACACTTTTTGGCAGCGGGGAGAATTTCGTTAATTTCGAGTCTGGACAAGTGCGTCCGCTGGCCTTGTCGACAGGTGGCGATCGATTGTTTGTCAGCAACACGCCCAACGCCACACTGGATATTTTTAGTGTTAGCGACAATGGCCTTGCGTTGCAGCAACGCGTGCCGGTTGGGCTGGAGCCGGTCGCCGTGGCGTTGCGCAACGACTCTGAAGTCTGGGTAGTCAACCATTTGTCTGACAGCATCAGTGTGGTCGATGTGTCCCGCGAGCCGGCACGGGTGGTAAAAACGCTCTTCACCGGCGACGAGCCGCGCGATATCGTTTTCGCCGGTGATAATGGCACGCTGGCTTTTGTTACCGCAGCCCGGCGCGGACAGAATGGCCCGAACGACCAGCCGCTCGACGCCGCGCTGACCACCGCCGGAGTCGATCGCGCCGACGTCTGGGTGTTCGATGCCGAGGCCACTGGTACGTCGCTTGGCGGTGCCCCGATAGCGGTGGTATCGATGTTTGGCGATACGCCCCGCGCACTGGCCGCCAGCGCCGATGGCAGCCAAGTCTATGTGGCGGTGATGAATTCGGGCAATCGCACCACGGCAGTGGGTGAAAACGGCATCGCCAAATCGGGGCCGGTGCAGAGCAGTGATGGCGACATGCAACCCGATACCGGCCTGATTGTGCAATTCGACGGGCAGCGCTGGCGCGACGAAAACGATGCCGCCACTGACCTCAACAGCACAAGCTACGATAGCCTGGTACCTTTTTCACTACCCGACTACGATGTCTTTGTGGTTGCCGCCAATCGCACGCCATCGGTGATGGCAAGCATTAGCGGTGTCGGTACCACGTTGTTCAACATGATTGAAAATCCTGCAACGGGTAGTTTGTATGTCAGTAACACCGAAGCGTTAAACGTCAATCGCTTTGAGGGCCCGGGGGTAGCGGCGGCATCGGTACGCGGCAATTTTATTCGCAATCGAATTACCGTTATCGACGCCGATAACGTACAACCCCGCGATTTGAATGCGCATCTGGCGCTCACAGCCACAGTGGCAAGCCCGCAACAGCGGGAACTCTCGATTGCACAGCCTCTGGGTATGGCGGTTTCACAGGATGGGGAAACGTTATACGTGGCGGGCTTTGGCTCGAGTAAGGTGGCGCTCTACAATGGTGACGAGCTGACTGATGGCAGCTTTGCCGTTGCAGCCGATCGGCAGATAGCCCTATC
Source organism: uncultured Granulosicoccaceae bacterium (assembly GCA_964646405.1). Classification (GTDB taxonomy): domain Bacteria; phylum Pseudomonadota; class Gammaproteobacteria; order Granulosicoccales; family Granulosicoccaceae; genus CAKZSB01. The sequence goes on from CAZYDV010000260.1 coordinate 2,104, forward strand.
CAGTGGCGGTCCAACCGGTCTGGTGCTCGATGAGCCGCGCGAGCGCTTATATGTGTACACACGCTTTGAGAATAAGCTGTCGATCGTCGACACCCGGGCTCGCAGTGAAATTGCCTCTGTGCAGTTGTTTAATCCAGAGCCGTCGCGCGTGATTGAGGGCAGGAGATTTCTCTACGACGCCTCGCAGATGTCCAGTCATGGTGATGCCTCCTGCGCCAGTTGCCACGTGTTTGGCGATACCGATGCGCTGGCCTGGGATCTGGGTAATCCGGATGCACCTGTGCTGGGCAATCCGAATCAGTTCGTCAACCGCTTTCTGGCACCTGACGAAGACGCCGTCTTCCATCCGTTGAAGGGGCCGATGGGTACGCAGAGCCTGCGCGGACTTGTCGATGCCGGGCCGATGCACTGGCGCGGCGACCGTACAGGACAATCCGCCGGGCCGCAGGAGACCCTGGAACTCGCCGCGTTTAAGGAGTTTAACGGTGCGTTTGTGGATCTCCTGGGTCGCAGTGAAGAATTGACGGCGGCGCAGATGCAGCAGTTTGCGCAGTTTGCACTGACGCTGACTTATCCGCCCAATCCGATTCGCGCGCTGGATAACAGCCTCACCGATAGCCAGCAGGCAGGCCTCGATATCTATATGAACAAACCGACCACCGGCGAAGTATTCCGCTGCAACGATTGTCACACACTGGATCCGGCCAACGGGCACTTTGGTACCAGCGGGCTCAGTTCGGTTGAGGGCGATGATATCTCGCAGGAATTTAAGGTGCCACATCTGCGCAATATGTATCAGAAGGTTGGAAAGTTTGGTAACACGGGTCGATTCTCGGGCACCGATACCGAGTTCGGGCCACAGATTCGCGGGTTTGGTTTCATGCACGATGGCAACATGGATACACTCGATAATTTCTTTCAGGGCGATGTGTTTCTATTCGACGCTGATCCGCAACGCAATGCCGAGCAGCGCGAACAAGTAGTGGACTTTGTTATGGCGTTCGACAGCAACCTGGCACCGATAGTTGGCCAGCAGGTCACCCTGACGCCGGATACCACAGTCGACACCGATGCCCGCATTGATCTGTTGATGGACAGGGCCAGCGTGAATGAATGTGACCTGATTGCCAAAGGGGTAGTCGCGGGCGAGGCCCGTGGCTACCTCTATCAGGAGGGGACATTGTTCGAGGGTGATCGTGGTGAAACCGTTGACTACCAGCAGTTGCGATCGAGTGCGCGCGATAACGACGGCGCCGTCACATTCACCTGTGTGCCATTTGGTTCCGGCTTGTGGCTGGGGATTGATCGCGATCAGGATGGCCTGCCCGATGGCCAGTCGCCAACATCGTGACAAGCCGTTTTTGCACTCGGTGCAACTCGGGCGATCGCCCCTGACAGGCGAGATCGGTGCTGATCGATTAATCCGCTGGCGAGTATGGTCAGCGGGTAGCGGATCGATCTGTGCCGGCGTTGACCGCCATGCCGATCCTGTGCGAACGTGCAGCCCCTGTGGAGCTACAGTCATCGAGTCGCACCAATTTTTAACTTCTCCCGATTTGCATCGCTAAAAACATTCGCCGGTGGGATTGCGGCGCTCATGGTGTTGTGCCTGTTGGCGCTGCTGGCCTGGCAGTTTGAGTCGTGGCGGATCAAGCGGCTGCAACAAAATCGGCTTGAACTACAGGCAGATGATCTCGATCGAAGGCTGTCTCAACTGGCCGTGCTGCCCAGGTTGCTGAGCACCGATCCACGCTTGCACACAGCACTTGCGGCGAGCAGTGTCGAGGACGTCGAGCAGGCCAATCGAACACTGGCGCAGGCACAGAAGGACAGTGGGGTCGCGTTTGCGTTTTTGATGGATACCAGCGGCCTGACGGTTGCCGCCAGCAACTGGCGCGATGAGGTGAGTTTTGTCGGTCGCAATTATCAGTTCAGGCCTTACTTTTCAGGGGCGCTGGCGGGCCGGCGCACGACATTTTTCGCGGTTGGCGCCACTACCGGTGTGCCCGGTTATTTTATTGCCGACAGCGTGCGGCTTGGCGATCGGATCATCGGCGTGGTGGTCGTCAAGCTGGAGCTCGATCAACTTCTCAATAGCTGGCAGGCGGACAACAACACCTCGTTGATCCTCGATGAACTGGGAGTGGTGATGCTGTCCACTGATGCCGAGTTACTGTACGCGCCGACGCGTGAACTGCAGGCCGACGAGCACCAGGCGATCGCGACAGATCGTCGCTATCGGCTCAGCCGGGCTGCGCGTTTGTCGCCGCTGCCGTCGTTCACCTGGCTGCCCGAGCATTGGCGGTGGCTGCGCGATGGGAAGTCGGTGCGGCGATACGCCGCCATCGATCATGCGCTGCAGAGTGAACCCTGGACGCTGCGACATCTGGTGCCGCTGGCCGGTATTGCGCTCAACGCGGCGTGGTATCTGTTTGCCCTGCTTGGCATTGCGGCACTGGTCGTGCTTGGGCGCAGAAGTTATCGACAGCAGCGGCTGCTGGCGCTGGCCCAACAACGCAATGCCGAACAGCTCGAGGCACAGGTGCAGGCCCGCACCCGCGAACTGGAATCGGCACAGCGTGCGCTGATTGCCGAGGCGAATTTCGCGATGCTTGGCAGAATGTCGGCCGCGATCAATCACGAGATCAATCAACCGCTCGCCAGTCTGCGGTTCAATCTGGCCACCCTGCGGCAGTTGATCGAATCACCCGATGCCAGCGACAGTGACATTCGCGATGCCGTGATCGACAGCGATCGCACCACCAAACGCATCGCGCGAGTCATCGATACATTGCGCAGCGTGGCACGACAGCGCGACAGCCACTTCGCCTCGGTTGAGATCGGCCGCCTGCTTGGTGACGTGGTGTTGATCGTGCGGCGCGAGCGGCCAGTGGCGTCCCAGGCATTGGGCGATGTGCAGTGGCACGCGTCGGCAACGCCAGGCGAATGGCGCGTCAAAGGCAACGACGTATTGTTGCAACAAGCGCTGTTGAATCTGTTATACAACGCGTTTGATACCACGCTGAGACAGGACAAGCCGACGGTTGGCGTTGAAATATCGGTCCATAATCAGCACGTGCAACTGCGCGTGATGGACAATGGCGACGGCGTCAGCGAAGCCGTGGCTGCACAGTTGTTTGAGCCGTTTCACACCAACCCTGGTCGCTCAACGGGCCTGGGTCTTGGGTTGACGCTCGCCCGGCAGATCGTTGTCGACCATGGCGGTGGTATCGACTATCAGCCGTCGCCAGATCGTGGCAGTATTTTTACCATCAGCCTGCCTCTGGTCAAAGGAGTTCCCGCGTGACAGACGACAACGATGCCAGCCGAGTACTGTTGGTCGACGACGATCACGATGTGCTGGCGGCGCACGCGCGCTTTCTGCGGGTCAACGGGATTGATGTTGTTATCGCCGATCGAGCCAGCAGTGGATTGGAACGGCTGGCCGCTGAGCCTGTAGATATCATCGTGACCGATGTGCGTATGCCAGAGGCAGACGGCCTGGTATTCGCGCGCCAGGCTCGCGAGATCAGACCATTGGTGCCGATGCTGTTCATCTCGGGTTTTGCCACGGTGCCGGATATCGTCGAGGCGATGAAACTGGGGGCTGTGGACTTTCTGGAAAAACCGGTCGAGCCCGAGCAACTGCTGACAGCCGTCAGAGGCATTGCCAGTAGTTTTCACGGGGCGGTGGCGTTGCAACGTCAAGCGCTGGATATTTCCGATTCATCGGTATCGCTGAAGCAGCGCGTGGCAGCCTACGAGAAATACGTGATCGAGTCCTGTCTGTGGCAGCACGAAGGGCGAATCAGTTGCGTGCTTGAGGCCCTGCAGATCAACCGCCGCACACTCAACGATAAAATGACGCGTATGGGCATCAGCCGTGTGCCGCGCGACCCCTGAACACCTGCCATCGAGGGGCAATTGGGTGAAATTGTTGCGCGGAATCGGCAGAAAATTGCCGATTTCATCGGTCCGGGCAGAGTGCGCCTGTGGTTCACGAGCGCTTTTTATTGTTTTTTCATAGACCTACAACAGCTTGCACATAGCGGTTGTCAGTTGCAAAATCACGCCCCATCAGCAGCCAGGCCCGCCGGTCGTGCTGTTGTGAATCACTAGACATGAATCCAATGGAGAGAATGCATGAGCAATCGAATTCGTCGCCTGCTGCTGGCAGGTGCAGTGGCATCTATGGTCGTGGCAGCGCCGGTCAGCGCCGACACTGACTACATCCTCAACACCGCGTCCACCGGTGGTACCTATCACCCGGTGGGTACGGCAATCGCCACCCTGAGCAAGATCAAACTGCTGCCAAAACAGAAGTTCAGCCTTACGGCCGTGAACTCGGCAGGTTCTGGTGCCAACGTGCAGGCACTGGCGGCCAACACCGCACAGTTCGCTATTTTGCAGGGCCTGTTCGGCTCCTACGCTGCAACTGGCACTGGCCCGGTTTCCGAGCCGCAGACACAGCTTCGCTCAGTCTCCATGCTGTGGCAGAACGTCGAGCAATTCGTATTGGCCAATGAGCACGTTAAGTCGGGCACCGTTGCCGATATGCTGGCTGTCAAAGGTCAGACTATGGCGATGGGCAAGGAAAACTCGGGCACGCTGGGCTCCAACAGCGTATTGATGGAAGGGCTGGGCGTCACTATCGGCAGCGATTACACGCTGCTGCACGCTGGCTACGGCCCATCTGCCGATGCGCTGGCCAATGGTCAGGCAGTGGGTGGTGGTTTTCCGGCCGGCCCGCCAACCGGCGCGCTGACTAAACTGCTGGCGGCCAACGGCGACAAATTCACCATTTTGAACGTCACGGCAGAAGAGGCGGAAAAAATGGATGGCGGTCGTGGACTGTGGGTACCCTACACGCTGGCAGCGGGCACCTACCCTGAGCAAAACGCCGACGTTCAAACCATCGCACAACCGAACTTTCTCGCGGTGAATGCCGATGTGGATGAAAGTCACGTCTATGAGCTGACCAAGGCGATTTATGAAAACCTGCCCTTCCTGCAGGGCATTCACAAAGCGACCAAAGCCATGTCACTGGACGGTGCGCTGGCGGGCCTGCCGGTACCGCTGCACCCGGGTGCTGCGCGTTACTACAAAGAAGCTGGTATCGAAGTACCCGATAGCCTGATGGCAAAATAGCGAGTAATCGCATGATGGCGCCTGCCGCTGTGAGCGGCGGGCGTCTTTGGTTTTCCTTTCCCTCAACTTGTGATGCCCAGGCATGGATGACAATACCGGTCAAACGTCTGCTGCGCCGCCGGCCAGTACCGAGCGCAACATGGGACCTTTGATTACCGCGGCAATGTGTCTGTTCGCACTGTGGCACATGCTGACCAATGTCTGGTGGAATGAACCGGGCATCTGGCAAAACTGCATTCACTTTGCGGGTTTTGCGTTGCTCGGCGCCATGACCACGCAAACCTTTGGCAGTGGCGCTGCCACCGGCCCGATCGGGCGCTGGGGCAATTTAATTTTTGGGCTTTTGATGGCGGCCAGTTCGCTGTGGATCGCCTGGGCACAGAATGGCGTCTATGCACGCACGCTCGCAAAGACTGGCCAGTCATGGCAATTTGAACTGTTTGACTGGCTGGCCGCCGGCATCGTTATCATCGGAGTGCTGGAACTCACCCGTCGACTGACCGGCTGGATCATTCCGGTACTGGTGGTGTTGTCGATGTCATATATTCTATTTCTGGGCGAGATGATGCCGGGCGCGTTTCGCGCCGCCAGCCTGCCGATCGATGATGTCGTCTTTCGATCCCTGTACAACGACGAGGGCATGTTTGGCATCATCACCACGATTTCATCCGCCAACATCACACTTTTCATGATTTTCGGCGCTTTCCTGGTGGTGAGTGGTGCGTCGGATTTTGTGATTGAAGTATCCAAGGTAGTCGCCAGTCGATTTCGCGGCGGGGCCGCATTCGTGGCGGTGATCTCCTCGGCACTAACCGGCACCATATCCGGCTCGGCAGTAGCCAATACCGCCTCCACCGGCGTAATCACCATACCGCTGATGAAGTCCAATGGTTTTCGGCCGCAATTCGCCGCAGGGGTCGAAGCCGCCGCCTCAACCGGTGGTCAATTGATGCCACCGATCATGGGCGCGGGCGCGTTCGTGATGGCCAGTTACACCGGTATTGCCTACAGCACTATCGTGCTGGTATCGATCGTGCCGGCACTGCTGTACTTTTTGTCGGTGGCTTTCATCGTGCGAATTGAAGCGGTCAAGCATGGCATCGGCACAGACAACGTGGCACCGGTCGATCGGCGCAAGATGCTGGCCGGGCTTTTGAACTTCGTCCTGCCACTGGCTGTTATGACGACGATGCTGATGTCGGGCAGAACCCCCAGTTACGCGGCGGTCTATGCGATCCTTACGTTAATTGTCGTCAGTTGGCTCACACCGAACAAAATGGGGCCGGTCAATATCACCCGGGCGTTGTCCATGGGGATAAAGACATCGGTCATGACTGCCGTTTTGCTGGTGGCTGTGGGTCTGATCAACAACGCGGTCACCACCAGCGGGCTTGCCAATACTTTCGCACTGATGATTGCGCAGTGGTCGCAGGGATCATTACTACTCGCACTGACGCTGGTGGCTATTGCGTCACTGGTGCTTGGCATGGGCTTGCCAGTGACCGCGGCCTACATTGTGTTGTCGATTCTCTCTGCACCGGCGCTGGCGGGTATGCTGGCCGATGGTCTGATTGTGCAACAGCTCGTCAGCGGTGTCGCCGATCCGTCAGTCGCCGCCACCTTTATGCTGGTGGACTCGCCGTTGGTGGAGAAAATATCCTCGGGTATGTCGTTGGTCGAGGCGCGCACGCTGATGTCCAC
>CAZYDV010000261.1:0-8912 GCA_964646405.1 uncultured Granulosicoccaceae bacterium
TCACGCGCCTGGCTCTTGCTGAAAGATTGCCGGGTATGCCGCCGGGGCTGACAACTTTGGTTGCACTTGAAGGAGGTGAGAGCGCATTATGAGCTCGGTTCGGTCTCTCTTTAGATTATAGCGACGCAGTCTGGTCGCGCCGGCCGAGGTCTTTTGTTAAGCAGTTCACAAGTTAGGCGTAGTTCAGGTGTTTTGGAGTGCAATCGCGTTTGTTGCCGGCGTCACGCTGTATTTTCAACAGCCGTATTGGTTTTTTGTTTACTGGTCTGTAATTTTTTTCGGGGTCGGCGTCCTGCTGCTACTGCGGCCACTGCCGTTCCGCCTCGGTGGTGCACTGGTGTTGGGTGTGGCCTACGCGAGCCTCAATACCGGTCCGAACGATTCAGCCTTGCCGGCAGAACTGGAAGGGCTTGATCTTCAGGTTCAGGGGCTGGTGACCGATCTGCCCTTGCGCGATGCACGCAAGCAGCGATTTCATTTTCGAATTTTCGATGCCACGATCGATGGACGGCCTGTGGCCATTGATCCGTTGCTGGTTCGCTTAAATTGGTACGGCAAGGCGGCGCCGCTGATTGAAAGCGGGCAACGGCTGAATGTTGTCGTGAAGCTCAAACGCGCCCGCGGCTTCGCCAATCCCGGGGCATTCGACTATGAAAAATGGCTCTTTCAACATCGCATTGCCGCCACCGGCTACGTCAGGGATCGGCAGTTTGATGTGCAATCGGCGATTGTGCACAGACCGGCTGCCTGGCGTCTGGGGGTCTGGCGCGGGCGCCTGAAACAGCGACTGCTGCAAGCCACCGCGGGGCTCGACAATCGCGGGGTTATCCTGGCACTGGCGATCGGTGATCGCAGCGGTATGTCGACGCAGCACTGGCGGCGTTATATCGACACCGGTACCAATCATCTGTTGGCTATCTCCGGACTGCACATCAGTCTGGTGGCAGGCTTTGCCGGCTGGCTGGTCGCTTGTCTCTGGGGGCGCAATCAACGTTTGCGGCGGTTCGCCCGCACCGCTTGTGCAGCGTCTTTCGGCCTGTTCGTCGCTCTGTGTTATGCGGCCATGGCGGGATTTTCGCTGCCGACGCAGCGGGCTCTGATTATGCTGGCGGTGCTGGCTGCCGCCTTGTTATGGGCACGCCACCTGAGGCGCTCCAGCGGTTTTGCGCTGGCACTGATCGCGGTGTGCCTGTGGGACCCGAGGGCCGCGTTGGGTGCCGGTTTGTGGCTGTCGTTCGCAGCGGTGGCCATTCTGATGGTGGTGTTCAGCGGTGAGCGCCGCGCACGGGCGCACAATCGACTGCTGGCGGTGTTGCGATCGCATTTGCTGATCACGCTGGGGCTGGCACCACTGACGCTGCTGCTGTTTGGTCATATGTCGCTGGTGGCACCGCTGGCGAACCTTGTCGCTGTACCCATTGTCGGCTTTGTCATTGTGCCAGCGGTGTTTGTGACATCGCTGCTGGCGACGCTTTCAATCACTCTCGCGCAGGGGTTGTTCGCCATCGTGGATCTGCTATTGAACGCTCTTGGCTGGCTGCTGGACAGCCTTGCTGCGCTGCCGCTTGCGGTGCTGACTCGGGGGGCTTTCTCTCCGGTGCAGCTAGTATTTGCGGGTGCTGCGGTGTTGCTGTCTCTGCTGCCACAGTCGTGGCGGCTGCGCTGGCTGTTGCTGCCGCTACTGGCGGCTGCACTTTTTGGCGCTGGCAGTAGTCGTCCTGCCAACGGCGAGTTCGAACTGGTCTTTCTCGATGTGGGGCAGGGATCGGCGGTGGTTGTGCTGACCCAACGCAACGCGCTGGTCTACGACACCGGGCCTGGCTTTTCTGATCGCTTCAACGGCGCGAGCATTGGCATTTTGCCATTGCTCAAGCAACGCCAGATAGACCGGATCGCGCGCCTGGTGCTATCCCACCCGGACAGTGACCACGTCGGCGGTGCAGAACATCTGTTGCGAGAGATCGCCGTCGATCGCGTGCAGGGTTCTGCACCGGTCGACTCAATCGCCAGGCCCATCGATTCTTGTCTGGCTGCCGAGGGCTGGATCCTGGATGGTGTGCGCTTTGCGTTTCTCGCGCCACAGGCAGATCAGACCGGATCTGAAAATGATCGCTCCTGCGTGCTTGCCATTCGCTCGACCTCGGGCGCCAGTGCACTGCTGGCCGGTGATATCGAACGCGATGGCGAACAACGTCTGCTCAAGGCCGGGTTGGAGTCTTTCCAGGTATTGATGGCCCCCCACCATGGCAGTGCTACGTCATCGACTCAGTCGTTCGTTATGGCGGTGCGCCCGCAGCACGTGGTCTATACCACCGGTTACGCCAATCGCTATGGATTCCCCGCAATCGATGTGCGCGAGCGCTATCGCGCGGTTGGCGCCCGTGAGCACAACACGGCAACCGACGGCGCGCTGACCTTTGTCAGCGCCGATGGCAGCTTCGCGTGGTCCAGTTATCGGCACGAGCATCGTCGCATCTGGAATAACGCAATGCTGGAAAGATTAGCGCGCTGATTAGCGTTTTTCGAATCGCTGTCTAAACTTGAACCAGACCTATTCCCAATGGCGGTAAAACACCGTCCCATCATACCTGTGAGAGTATAAATCGGTGCTGGAAATTGTGACTGCGGGTGGCTGGTTGATGTTGCCGATTATCGTTTGCTCGATACTGGCGCTGACGATCAGCTTTGAACGACTATGGGTGCTGCGCAAACATCGCGTCGTACCGCAGAATCTGATCGAGCAGATTCGGCGCTGGCTCGGTGACGGACGCGTTCCCGACGACAAGCTGCAGCTGCTAAAGAGCAGCTCGCCACTCGGGCGAGTGCTGGCTGCCGGCGTCGCCAAGCGCGCGCATTCCCGAGAAGTCATGCGCCAGTCAATCGAGGAAGTCGGATCGCACGTTGCCCATGAGCTGCAGCGCTTTCTCGGGGCGCTTGGCACCATTGCGGCGATTACACCGCTGCTTGGGCTGCTGGGTACGGTGGTCGGTATGATTAGCGTTTTCACTCGCATTACGGGTGCCGGTGTCGGCAATCCAACCGAACTTGCCGGCGGAATCTCGCAGGCGCTGATCACGACGGCAGCCGGGCTCATGGTGGCTATTCCGTCACTGGTGATGCATCGCTATTTTCGCAGCAGGGTCGATGGCCTGGTGGTCGACATGGAAGAGGAATCGGCAAAACTGCTCGACGTGATGGCGCCCGCCGGGAAACCGGAATGAACTTCAGAGGCTCGCAGGAGCGCAGCGAGAGCGACCTGAACATCACGCCGTTGATCGACGTGGTTTTCCTGCTGCTGATTTTTTTCATGGTCTCGACGACTTTCCAGAAAGAGACTCAACTGAAGTTGCAACTGCCGCAGGCCAGCGACAACGAGCAACCCTTGCCTGATCAGAGTATCGAGGTGACTGTCAACGCCAGTGGCAACTTCTACATCAACGGCACCGAGCTCTCCGACTCTACCGCCACGACGATGCGCCGGGCGCTGGCCAGAGTGTCGCGAGGCAAGAAGGATGTACCACTGGTGATAAAAGCGGATGCGCGGGCCAGCCATCAAGCTGTCGTAACGGCAATGGACGCTGCCGCGCAACTCGGTATGGTACGGATTTCGATCGCGACCGCCGACCAGCACTAGCGGTGCCGGAGACACTGGCACCCAGGTAACGTTTTACCCGAGTGTCTGGACGCGTCGCCGCCCGCTAGTTTCATACCCAGGATTTCAGCACCCTTGAGTAGCACCGCGGCTGCTACAGCCAGTGGCATGCAAATCTATCGCCGATTGCTGTCCTACACTGCCGCCTACCGTCTGCGACTGTGTCTGGCGATTCTTGGCATGGTGTTGTACGCCGGATCGGCGACGGCGTTCGCCGCGCTGATGAAACCGATGCTCGATGGCAGCTTTGTCGAGCGCGATAGCGAATCGATCGTCTGGGTGCCGGTGTTGATCATCGTCGTGTTTCTATTGCGCGGCATCGGCGGTTTTTGCTCCACTTACTACATGGCGTGGATCGGCTGGCATATCGTCAAACGCATTCGTCGCCAGCTGTTCGATAAATACCTGAGCCTGCCATCGTCGCACTTTGACGTCGCCTCCAGCGGTGAAATGATTTCGCGGGTGACCTTCAACGTGCGCAACATTTCTGTGGTGGCGGCGGATTGCCTGACGGTGCTGGTACGTGACACACTGACGATCATCGGCTTGCTCGGTTTGATGATCTACCACAGCTGGAAGCTATCGCTGGGTTTTGTCATTCTTGGGCCGGTGGTGGCGTTGATCGTGCGTTTTGTCAGTCGGCGATTCAGGCGTCTCAGCCGCGGTATTCAGGACTCGATGGGCCAGGTTGCCAGCGTGATCGAGGAAGTGGTCAACGGACAGCGACTGGTCAAGGTGTTTGGCGGCCAGCAGTACGAGCGCGAGCACTTTGATGAGGTCAACGAGCGCAATCGTGTGCTCAATGTCAAGGAGACGGCGACCCGTGCCGGCAGTTCTCCAGTGATCCAGTTTCTGGTAGCGGTGGCATTGGCCATCATCGTGTATCTGGCGTCATCCGGCGCGTTGGTCGGTGAGGTGACAGTCGGCGTGTTCATGTCTTTTATCACCGCAATGATGATGCTGTTTGCGCCACTGAAGCAATTGACCAACGTCAATGCGAAGATTCAGGCTGGCGTGGCTGCCGGTGAAAATGTGTTTGCCATACTCGACGTAGATTCCGAGCGCGACGAAGGTCAAGTGACTTTGCAGGCCGATCGGGTATCAATTGAATTTGATCGCGTTGATTTCGAGTATCAGCCCGGTGCGCCTGTGTTGCGCGAATTGTCGTTTGCGGTGGAGCGGGGCGAGGTAGTCGCCCTGGTCGGTGGCTCAGGCAGCGGCAAATCGACGATCGCCAGTCTGTTGCCGCGTTTGTACGACACCACTAGTGGATCGGTGTTGATCAACGGGCGGGACGTGCGCGACTACACGCTGGAGAGTCTGCGTCAGCACATCAGTTACGTGGGGCAGGACGTCACACTGTTCAACGATACGGTGCGCGCCAATATCGCCTATGGAGACATGCGCGATGTGTCGCAAGCCAGTATCGAGCGCGCCTGCTCGATCGCCAATGCCGATGAATTCATTCGCGGACTGCGCAAAGGCTATCAAACCATCGTAGGGGAAAATGGCGTGATGCTTTCCGGTGGGCAGCGTCAGCGGCTGGCCATCGCGAGGGCCATTCTAAAAGATGCGCCGCTTTTGTTGCTGGACGAGGCGACGTCGGCACTGGATACCGAGTCGGAGCGCAGTGTGCAGCAGGGGCTGCAGGAATTGATGAAAAATCGTACCACTGTTGTGATTGCCCATCGCCTGAGCACGATCGAGAACGCCGATCGAATCCTGGTGATGGATCGTGGGCGCATTGTTGAGTCAGGCACTCATCATGAGTTACTCGCGCGCGGCCAACACTACGCGATGCTGCATGGCAGCGTACTTGAAGATGGCTAGAATCGCTGGTCATGCCCGCGGCTGAACCCGCTTTCTGGCAGCGCCGAGGCCCGATCGCGTGGCTGCTGTCGCCGCTCTCGCTTCTGTTTCTGTCCTTTTCGGGTGTGCGAAGATGGTTGTTTGCCGCCGGTTTGATCCGTTCTTGGCGCGCGCCGGTGCCGGTGCTCATTGTTGGCAACATTACGGTAGGCGGTGCAGGCAAGACGCCTTTAACTTTGGCGATCGCCCGGATGCTGGCCGAGCGCCAGGCAAGGGTCGGTATCGTTACGCGGGGCTACCGTGGCACTAACAGTGACTGGCCACTGGCCGTCGAAGCAGACACATCTGCAACGCTTGCAGGGGACGAGGCCGTGTTGCTGGCACGGCGCGCACGGGTACCCGTCGTGGCGGGCCCGGATCGCGTCTCGGCGGTGCGTCATCTGTTGCAACGCAATCGCTGCGATATCGTGTTGTCCGATGATGGTCTGCAGCACTATCGCTTGCTGCGCGATGCAGAAATCGTGGTGGTGTCGGCGGCACGCGGATTTGGCAATCGGCTGCCACTGCCGGCCGGGCCGCTCAGAGAGCCGGAATCGCGGTTGCAGCGTGCCGATTTGGTGATCGAAAGCGGGGCAGAGCGCCGTCGCAGTGGTTATCAGCTGATAGCGGATCGTGTGCTCATTAGCGTCAATGACTGGCGCAGCCAACTCGATTGCTCAACGTTGCTTGACACCAGAATCCATGCCGTGGCCGGCATTGCACGACCTGCGTCTTTTTTTGCAACGCTGCGAGAGATCGGTTTGCAGTTGATCGAACACCCGTTTCCCGATCATCACCGTTTCAGCTCAACTGATCTGGCATTCGACGACGACCTGCCGGTCGTGATGACGGAAAAAGATGCCGTCAAGTGCACCGATTTTGAACGGCAAAACCTGTGGTTTCTGCGCGTGCACGCCGAGCTCGATAACGCCGCCCGCGCCGACATCGAACGGATACTGGATCGCTTGCTTGGCGACAACCCCGAGGACAGTCGTGGCCCCTGAATTTAAAATTGTGATACCGGCGCGCTACGAGTCGACGCGCTTTCCCGGAAAGCCACTGGCACTGATCTGTGGCAAGCCAATGATCCTGCACGCCTGCGAGCGTGCCGCTGCATCCGGTGCGGCCGACGTGGTGGTGGCGACAGACAACGAAGCCATACATAAGCTCTGCCGCTCTGCCGGTGTCGACGTCTGCATGACGGCCTCGACGCACGCCACCGGCACCGATCGGATCGCCGAGGTGGCCGAACAGCGGCAGTGGCCGGACGAGACCATTGTCGTCAATGTTCAGGGCGACGAGCCGTTGTTGCCGGCCGAGTCGATTGTGCAGGTCGCGACCAACCTGGAGGCAAACCCGTGGGCGGCGATTGCGACTCTGGCGACACCGATCGCGAGCCGCGAAGAGGCCGTCGATGCCAACGTGGTGAAAGTGGTATTCGATCGCGACGGCAACGCCTTGTATTTCAGTCGATCGCTGATACCCGCCAGCCGCGATGGTGAATGGGCTGCTGACGACACCTATCGACATATTGGCTTATACGCGTTTCGCGGCGGTTTCCTGCGGCGTTTCAGCGCGATGGCCGAATCAAAGCTCGAGCGGTTGGAGAAACTTGAACAGTTGCGGGCGTTGTGGCACGGCGAGCGCATCCATGTGGCGCTGGCGGTCAGTCTGCCGGGTCCCGGCGTCGACACGCCGCAACAACTAAGTGAGGTAGAGGCAATCATGGAGTCTCAATCATGAGTCGAGAGTGGGAAGTCTTGCAGTGCGAGGCCTGTTTCGAGGGTTTTTTTACACTCAATCGATATCGGCTCAAACACGAACTCTTCAACGGCGGCTGGAGCGCGCCAATCGAGCGCGAGTTGCTGGAACGGGGCCACGCGGCGGCGGTATTGCCCTACGATCCCGCGCTCGACCAGGTCCTGCTGATCGAGCAGTTTCGTCCGGGTGCACTGCGCAATGCCAGCGGCCCGTGGTTAATCGAGTTTGTTGCCGGGATTGTCGAGCCGGGTGAATCGGACGAGGACGTCGTGCGGCGTGAGGCGGTCGAAGAAGCCGGCATAACGCTGCAAACGGTGACGCCGATGACCACCTTCTACCCCAGTCCTGGCGGCTGCAGCGAGACCATTGCGCTGTTGTGGGCGACGGCCGATCTGGCGGGTGCGGGCGGCGTCTACGGTCTTGCGGATGAGGGCGAAGACATCAAAGCGAGCGTCTACGATTTTGCTGCCGCGATGCAGATGGTAGACAGTGGCGAAATCAACAATGCCGCCACCATTATCCTGATGCTGTGGTTTGACAGAATTCGACGACAGCAGTTTGACCGCTGACTGTTTGCCAATGATTTGATCATCGAAGTTCCACCTGCCAATGTCGTGTGATACGACACTGAAAAGCTCACCGAACTGGGTTCCGCCCCGGCAGGGTAAAACAGGGTAGCAGCGTGATTGCGCAGGCCATTGGTAGTTGATCTCAATGGTCACGCGTAACAATTTTAAGGCACCGGGGAGCACAGTACCGAACGCGCAGTTTTCGGTCGCAGGTGCCGTGAAACCGAACGCTGGATCGGTAAATTATTGTGTTTGTTCGCCAATAGACACTGAAAAACTCCAACTTAGCTCCGCTCCCGCCGCTACTTCCGGAGATACGGCAAGAAGTTTCATTTTTACAGGAATTTGCCGGACGTCGATTACCCTGATTGAGGTCGCACAAAGTGCCTGATTTGGTTGACTTAATTATCACCGGAACCACGGATGATGTGAATGATGCGCAATGGACGGAACGACTTGCGCAGGCAGCGACGTTGCTCGACCAGAATCCGGCAGCTAGCGACGGCCTCACCGCCGGTCAGCCCTTCACGCTGCTAAGCGGCGGGCAAAAAGACGAGCTCGACAGTCAGATCGCCCGGCTGAGTGAACTGGGTCTGGTGTGTGAGTTGCGCCCCGCCACCCATGGCACCGATCTCAGCGATTCAGAGCTTGAACTGTTCGAAGACCTGGATGCGCTGGGTCTGGATCAGCCGCTGTCGGATACCCCGGTTGAATCGACAATAGAGGAACCCGACGAATCGGAGTCTTTCTCTTTTGATGACGAGGTGGCGGATCTCGATGCCCCTGATGATGATTCAGATCGCCAGAGTGCGGCGACAGCAGAGGTTGCCGATGCACCGGCGAGTGAGTTGGGTGATATCGCTGACGAAGACACGGTTAACGACATCGAGCCCTCCACCTCTGCCGACGAAGCCGGCAACGAAGCTGCTGCCGACCTGAGCGATGAGGCAGGAGACTCGCTGATGGATCAGCTCGAGGCGGCGATGGCCGGTTGTGGTGAGATCGATCTGCCGGCCGAGACTGTGATCGACACCGACACCGACACCGACACCGACACCGACACCGACACCGACACCGACACC
>CAZYDV010000262.1:0-8847 GCA_964646405.1 uncultured Granulosicoccaceae bacterium
TCTTGCTCTTGCTCTTGCTCTTGCTCTTGCTCTTGCTCTTGCTCTTGCTCTTGTTGTTCAACTAACCGCTGGTAGTCGCTTAGTGTCCTTTGCAGTTGCCGGTCCAGAGACTGCGCGGTTTGTCTGGATTTGGACAGTGCCTCTTCAAGTGCATCGAGCTTTCGTTGCAGGAAGTCTGCGCGAGTTTTTTCATGAGCGTATGCTCGCTGAATGTCTCCGACTGGTTTTTCCATTTCGCCAAACGTGGGTGACAGGCTATCAATGCCAAATAGTGCGAAGAACGCCAGGCATAGCAGGGCTTTTTTTTCATCCCAGTCCATGGATTCATTCTCGTGTGTTGAATCGACTCGGCGTCAGCGCTTTCGAAAGCCCCGAGTATTGTTCCTGATCGGTGTCGAAAGCTTCGCGAATCAACCCGCAGGTAAGCGTCGCCATCGCAACGGATGTTTGTATGCCATAGCCGCCCTGGCCTGCCAGCCAGAAAAAGCCGTCTACGCTGCGTTCATAGCCCACGACCGGAACGCCGTCGGGGGCAAAGGTGCGCAGGCCTGCCCAGCGATGACTGACGTGCTCGATATCGTAGTCGATCACTCGTTGAAATCGATCGATACCCGTTGCGACATCTGTATCGTCGGGCCAGGCGTCATGGGGGTCGACGGGTGTTTCATCCGCCGGAGAAATCAACAGCGAGCCGCCGAACGGAATGCAATAGAAATCTTCAGCGGCATTGAATATAAGGGGCCAGTGTTGCATGGAGTCACCCTTGTAGGGCACCAGTGCCGCGGTACGTCGTTTGGGTTGCAGGCCTATTTCGGGGATACCAGCCAGAGTGGCAAGCGTGTCAGCCCACGCGCCAGCGGCATTGATAACGATAGGGGCGGAATAGGTGCCGCCATCGGTGACTACCTGCCAGTTTCTACCCTGACGATTCAAAGCGTTTACTCGCTGATTGCAGACAATAGTCCCGTGGTTATTCTTTAGCTGCCGCATGAAGGCCTGGTGCAGGAGGTCCACATCTATGTTCACCAGTCCGTCGGTGTACCAGATCAAATCGATCATGTCTGTTTTCAGCAAGCCTACTTTATCTCTTGCCTGAGATTTGCTCAGCAAGCGCATCTCGCTGGTACTTTCTTCCGGGCTGTTGGCAGAGTCCCTGGTGGTGAACACCATTTGACCACGCGGACTGGTGAACGGCTGATTGCTGAATTCGGGCGATGGTGAGTTTAACGCAGGCCCGGATAAGGCCGTCAATGTTTGGATGACAGGTGGGCCGTAGTAAGGAGCCCAGGTCGCTGCGGAGCGGCCGGTGGAGTGGTGCCCGGGCTGGGCCTCCATTTCAAGCACCAGAACTGAATAGTGTTCGGCCAACAAGGCGGCGGCCGAGGTACCGGCAATGCCCGCGCCCACAACGATGATATCCGGTTTGTTCATGGCATCTGGCTGTGGTTAGGGGAAAAGTGCTATCTGCTGGAGCCCGCTGGTTTCCGGTTGTCCGGTCATGATATTGAAGTTCTGCAGCGCCTGACCGGCGGAGCCTTTGACCAGATTATCCAGTGCGGCAATCAGGATGACGCGTCCGGGTATTCGATCGGTGTAGGCTTTTAGCACCACCTTGTTCGAACCTCTTACATGCTGTGTTTGCGGATGCGTTCCCTCTGGAGCGACGTAGACAAAAGGTTCGTTCTGGTAGCGCTTTTGAAGCGCTTCGTTGCAATCCTCTGCTGTGGCATTGTTCGTCAGGCGGGCGTAACACGTAACGAGTTCGCCCCTGCTCATCGGAATCAGGTGCGGGGTGAAGTTAACCGTCACGCCAACGCCTGCAGCTTTCGATATTTCCTGCTCAATCTCTGGCGCGTGTCGGTGTTGTGCCACCGCGTAGGGCCCGATGCCTTCGCCGGCTTCTGCGAAAAGGGTATTTTGTTTGAGGGCGCGGCCGGCGCCGGTGACGCCTGACTTTGCATCGATGATCAAGTCTTTGGCGTCGATCAATGCGCTGCCGATTAGCGGCAGTAATAAAGTGAGGACAGCCGTTGGATAACAACCGGGACACGCGACCAGTCTGGCGTCACGAATACTGTCTCTATAGTGCTCACTCAGTCCATAGACAGCCTGTTGCTGCAGTTCGATGGCGGCGTGTGGGTTGCCATAAGTCGCTTCGTACAATTTCGGGTCGCGCAATCTGAAATCGGCAGACATATCGATAACGCGTACGTTGTCCGGCAGCCCGCGAATGACTTCCTGACTGGTGGCGTGTGGTAAGCCACAAACGGCCACGTCGATCTGACTCCAGTCGACATCATCGTTGCGCGTCAGGTCCGGCAAACCCAGATCGGCAAAGTGTGGGAAAACACTGGCGAGAGGTTTTCCTGCATGTGAATGCGCCGTCAGCGCGTTGATCTCGATCGCCGGATGGCATGCTGCAAGACGGATAAGGTCTGCGCCTGTGTAACCGGATGCGCCAACGACGGCAATTTTGAGTATTTTCTGCATTTCTTGTGCGGTGGTGGGATAGGGGGTTGTCAGGCTGAGTTGCCGGGTTCCTCGATTCGGTAGACAGCATCGGTCATCCAGCAGCCATTGCAATCGGGAAGGTATTGTTTAGACAGATCGAATTGATACCAGAAAACACTGCCATTTGCATCGACCAATACCGCACCGACAGACACTGCGTTCGCTGTGGATTTCAACAATTCGACGTCAGCACTGATGTGATTGAGCATTGGGCTGTATTGAGGATTATCAAACAAGCGCGTAAATCTGGGCAATGGCCCGGTTTGAGACTTGTTTGCGGGTGACGCAAAACGAAACGTGGCTTCGATGCCCTCGCCACTCTGGTTATGTCTCAGAGCATCGAGCTGAAATTCGACCACCTCGGTCGCCTTCAGTTGCGGATTGGGCGTTAATTCCAGATCAAAGGCGAATACCACGAGAGGCAACAGTGTCAGCAGAGCGGTCAGCATTCGATGGGTCATGGTTTAATCTCGATTTTTCAGCCGGTGAGGTGTTGAAAAATAATTGCGCGTTTGGGTGACTGCAACGGCGAGCCCGTGTTGCCGCGTTAGCAAATTTTGGTCACTGAGTCTCTTGCCCATAAGCAGAGCAAAACCCTTAGCTGCCAGGGTAATCTGGCAAATCACGCAATGCGCCCAGCAGCGCCCGATCGAAATCGTCCGGTTCATCGGCGGTGGCGCCGAGCGCGCAGTTGACGTCCTTCTCGATAATACCGATCGAATTACCCGGGTCGTAGGTTTGTGTGGACCAGGAAATACGTTGCAGATTGTCACCGTACCAGGTCGCGCCAGAACTGGCCGACATTATCTGCTTGAGGACTTCGGTATCGAGGCCGGCTTCGTGGGCTCGTGCGAGTGATCTGCGAACGGCCACGACACTGCAAGCCGCCACGTAGTTATTCAGCACCTTGGCCGTCATGCCAGTGCCGAGAGGGCCCACATGGGTGATCTTGTTGCCAAGGGCTTCGAACAACGGCATCAGATAGTCGATTGCCTGTTGTGGCCCACCGAGCATATAGCTCAGCGTCGCTTGCTCGGCCGCGTGCGGTGCGCCGGACATGGGTGCATCGACCAGCGCGATGTCGGGTGGCAGGCGGTGGCGAAGCTCGGTGATGGAGTCGGGTGGGACAGTTGAGCTGATGATGAGGCTGCGCGGGCCGCCGTCCGTTGCGTAGACTCGTTGGTCGTCGAACAGCAGATCGCGGATCTGATGGTGATCTCGAACCACCACCATGAGTATGTCTGATTGACGAATTTGCTGCGGATCACGCAGCATGTAGCGTGTGATTGGCTCTTCGACCGGTACGATGTCGAAACCGTTTGCGTCAAAACCTGCCGAGCGCAATGCCAATAACATGGGCGCGCCCATATCCCCGCAGCCGGCAACGGTGATGCGAGCGTCTAGACAGGATTCTGGAGTCGGATTTTGCGCCATGGCTGGCTGCAAGTGTGCAGCGCCACGCCATGCGAAGCAAGTCCCGGTCGGCTGACTGCCACCGGGTGAAGGGTTGTCGGCGCATCGGTCGATGAGCCATTGCCAATGTGATCGCAGCGTTTGCCGCGATCACTTGCCATTGGGAGGCGGGATTTAGAACTCTTCCTGTTCTGTCCAGTAGACGCGTTGCAGCATCTGACCGAAATCAAGCTCCGGCAGTGTCTGATTGCCGGCCAGCATGCTGTTCTCTTCGCCGAAGAACGGCACCGGCTGTGGTGGAATGCCAGGTCGGTCGAGATCGACGTAACGCGTGTCTTTGCTGTAGTCCCCGTTGCTATCGGCGTAAACCGGTGTGCCGTCCAGCACATTGAGCGCATAGGCGCGACCACTGCCAATCGCCGCGCCGCATACCGTCGCAGCAGCCATTGGCAGATAGGTCGAAAACACCACCTGATTGTTGATCGTGATGGAGGGAGACAGGTTCTTTTCACCGGACGCCTCCAGATCTAGAAACCACCCGGCGGCGTCGGCGAGTGCCAGCTGTGCGTTAGCGCGGTCGGTGGCATTGCCCTGCATGATAACGTTGCTGGTGGTGTCGAAAAGATCCGCGTCCGTGATGGCGCGATACGATCCCCTGTCGAGCATGCCGTAGCCCACACTGGCTGCGGATTCAACTGGTTGGCGAATCATATAGAAACGATTGTCAACGGTGGTTTCCAGCGGATCTGCGCGATTGCCTGAGCCGATCGATAAGGATAGGAATCGAGCCGGGCCTTCGCCAACCAATGAAACGTCGGGTTGGTAGAAAAATCGTCGATTGGTTTGAACCGTATCGCCGGCAAGATTAGCGATGGTTCCGCCGGTCGCCAGATCCTGTTTGGTCGCTGGGTTCTGGGCGATGTCGAAACGGTGCACTTGTCCGCCGAGATCGGCGACGTAGATCTGATCGATCAAACGATCCCCGTTCAGGTCGATGACGGTAGGATCGGAGGGGATACTGTAAACCATCGAGGGCACCGTGAGTTCGGATGTGGCGCTTGAACTGGCTTCCCAGATCAGATCGCCAGTGATGGCGTTGACGATGAAAACGGCGTTGCCGGTGGTATCGGCCGATCGGGTGGTCTTGGTGTCCTGGGCCGTATCGTAGCCGCCGGCGAAAACCAGTACGTCAACCACTGAACCATTCAGACTGATTTTTCCCAATACAGGTTTGGACCAGCTTTGACCCAGTTTTGCGAAATCTCCGCTGCCGCCTTCGATGGTCCAAAGGTGTTTCGGGTTATTTTTGTCGGTCACGTCGAGTGCGTAGTAGTTTTCACCGCCGCGTCGCATGCCGGTGTAGAGGTAGACGTGCTCGCCCAGGTTCGATTCTATTTCCCTGTTGCGGTTGGCATCGTTGCGCCAAATGGTGATGTCGCCATCCATACCATAGGGCTTTGGGCTGGACGGCTGATTTTCCATCGAGATCTTGAGTTTCTTCAGCAGTGCATTGGGCACGAATGAAAACAACTCACTGCCCGTTTCGGTGTCTATCGCGTGCAGGTATCCCTGATTGGTACCGAAAAACACGACTGAATCAGGATTGGTCGCAGAGCCGCCATAAGTAACGATGGTTGGCCGTGAGTGAAGTGGATCGGCAATTTCATTGCGCGTGTCGGTCGCGATGCCATCGTTGTCGTCATCGAGTACATCGATGCCACGAGCCCATTGAAGAATAAGATCTCGCTCGGTACCATCGACGGCGTTCAGGTCAGCGGCGCTGATCAGGTTATTGATCTCATGAACCTGATTGCTGGCTGCCATTAAGGATTCGCTTACGCCGTTGTACGTGAGTACTTTGCGACCGATATGGTTGAGTTGTTCTGCTGCTCCGCCCAGCGCGATCTGATTGCCGTCGACCACCGACGACCAACCGCTTCGGGCTGTGGGCTTGATACTACCGGTTGCCGGATCGATGACGGGTTCGGCGAGTGCGGTTACATCTCTTAACAGAGGAGGGTTGCCCGTAAACCGGTAGCGCTTGAGGTTACCATGCCAGCGCGGATTGCTTGAGGGCTGGAACAGGGTCAGATAGACGTCTTCTCGATTGGTCAGCGGCGAGAATTGGTCGACGGTGATCGCGGGCGCGGCAAACGAATTATCCTGACTACGGATCTGATTCAGAATACTTGCAAACGCGGCGACGAGGTCATCGGCTGATTCAGCTTCGTGAAATGAGCCGCCTCCGTTTTCCGGGGCTGCGATATCTCTCAACCATTGCGTCGTGAAATTGAAGCCGATGGCATGGGTTTTTACATCGTTGGTGTCCGGTACTGTCGTTGACAGATCGCTGGTCGCCAGGTGCTTGGCAACCTCAATGGTGCATTTCCCCCCTTCGCCGTATTCGGTATCCAGACAGGCGCCCAGATCTGCGCTGATGGTTGTCACAGCAGCGTTGTCGGTGGAGGGAATTCCGTCAGTCAACAGTACAATGTGGTTTGACTGACATTCATGCGTAATGGGTGTTGTGTAGTTGGTCGCGGCGTTTGGGGCGGTGCCTCGTACCGGCGTGCTGCCATTGTAATATCGATATCCCTCGTACAGGGCTGCGGCCGTTGGTGTGCTGCCACTGGCACCGATGGCCTGAACTGACGCTTTTAGCGCATCTTTGGTGGTCGACACGTCGCCAACGGGTTGCAAAAGTTGAATGCCGCCGTTAGAGGCTTTGCTCGTGAATTGCATGAGACCGACGTTGACGTTGTCGAGGTTGTCCAATACCAGATCGACGGCAGATTTCATGCGATCCAGGCGGGTCACCGTGCCACCATCTTTTCTGGACATGGATCCGGATGCATCGAGGATTAACAGCAGGTTGGGCGGGTTGTCCCCGCCGAAAAACACATCCGTGTCGTCGGCCACGCTGTTGCCGCTGATGCTGGTCAGCAACATCGTGAAGCCGAGCAGGAGTGCTTTGCCACAAGTCGTTGCAGGTGCTTTCGCCATTTGAATGATTCCCGTGCCCGCGGTATGTACTGATTCTGCGCTGGATGGCAGCCATCGACCGGTGTCGAATCAAAAGGCCGGACTCGAGTCGATCATGCTGGCTTCATGGGGATAGCGGCGGGTTAGTGCGATTCTTTACTGCCGGCGAAGTGGCTTGTGCTAAAGCGAACAATGGCCCGGCCGTGGCTGCCGGGCCGTCTGTTTTTCAATCCGGTTGGCGTTGCTTATTTTCCTGCGGCGATACCTTCGCGACGTGAATCGGCGCCACCAATCAATTGTCCATCTCTAATTAGTATGGCATGGAGTCCCGACGTCAGGCCTCTGACTTTGATCTGGTGCCCCAGACTTTCCAGTTCAGCGGCCAACGCCTCGGCTTCAGTGCCTTCCTCAAGGTCGGTGGCGCCGTTGCGATTGACTACGTGAGGCATGTCAACTGCCGCCTGCGGATCCATATTCCAGTCGAGCATGGCGACGACGGACTGGGTGACATAGTTGATGATGCGAGATCCGCCAGGGGAACCGGTTAGCAGGTATGGCTTGCCATCCTTCAATACGATGGTTGGTGACATTGATGAGCGCGGGCGCTTGCCTGCCTCTACGCGATTGGCGATCGGCTTGCCGTCTTTTGCAGGGCGGCGTGAAAAATCCGTTAACTCGTTGTTTAAAAGGAATCCGTTTGTCATCACGCGCGAACCGAAACCGGTCTCAATCGTGGTGGTCATTGAGACCATGTCACCATGTTGGTCGACGATCGAAAAGTGAGACGTTCCCGCACGTTCTGGTTGCGTGTCGGGCGACCACAGGCTTGCACTTTTTTCGGGTGGAGAGCCGGCTTGTGCCTTTTCCATTGCGCTGTCGGGGTTGATCAGCTTAGCGCGGGCTGCAAGATAATCCGCGTCGAGCAAGCCCTCGGTGGGCATGTCGACAAAATCGGCATCAGCCATGTACATGCCACGATCCGCGTACGCGAGTTTGGCGGCCTCCAGATAGAGGTGCCATGTCTGGACTGATGGCCCCATCGAGGCCAGGTCAAACTGCGAAAGCATCGTCAGGATCTGGCCCATGGTCAGGCCGCCGGAGGTGGGTGGACCCATTCCACATACCAGGTATTCCCGGTAGTTGAAACAAATCGGCTCGCGCTCGATGACTTCGTATGCTGCCATGTCGTCCATCGTCAGTTCGCCGGTGTTGATCTCGGTTTTTACAGCCGCGACGATGTCTTCGGCAATGGAACCCGTATAGAAAGGTGCCGAGCCCTGCAATGCGAGCTGCCGGAGCGCATCGGCGAATTCCGGGTTTTTCAGGTAAGTGCCCGCAGACCTTGGCGAGCCATCCGGATTAAAGAAATAGGCTTTTGTCGATTCAAACAGATCAAGCTTTTTTTCCTGGGCTGCGGCGATTGAGTTTGCCAATCTTGGAGAGATCCGAAAACCCGCCTGCGCACGAACAATGGCGGGCACCAGCAATTTGCGCCAGGCTTGCGTGCCATGCTGTTGATGCACGGTCTCCAGAAGTTTCAATGTGCCGGGTACACCGACCGAGCGGCCACCCACTACCGCATCCCACCACCCCACAGGTTCACCGCTCCCGTCTAGCCAGTATTCGGGCGTGGCAGATAGCGGCGCTTTTTCCCGGCCATCGTAGCTTAGGAGCTTCTTTTCTGATTCGTCCCAGTACAACATGAACGCACCACCGCCGATTCCAGACGATTGAGGCTCAACCAGATTGAGTACCGTTTGCACGACGACTGCGGCATCTGCGGCAGTGCCACCGGCTTCAAGGACCTTCAATCCCTCCGTGACGGCGATCGGATTAGCGGCGGAGATCATGTAGTTTTCTGCGACTGCCGATACGCGAGCATCTTTCTGTGCGAGTGGCTGGCTCGTATCTGAGTGTGCACTGGAGCCGAGTGCAAGCAAC
>CAZYDV010000263.1:0-8834 GCA_964646405.1 uncultured Granulosicoccaceae bacterium
CTCTACCCGTTCCGGCGCGCTCTCCTGCACGTGCAACGCCCCATTCAACGCGACTTCAAGACTATCCGTTGGATGGAGCCTGGTCATCACGTGTGGCACACTCGCATCGCCAAGCAGGCCAGCTTCTGCAAGTTCTGGCAGACTTTGCTCTATCAGTTGCACGGCTTGCTCGACCACACCGCCGACAGGATCATAGAGCGACACCGAAAATCCCGCGCGAGCAAATACAACAGACCAGGCGCGCCCGACCAAACCTGTACCGACGATTGCAATTTTTTCAGCCATCTGTTGGCAGACTCCAAAGGGTATTGAGAACTGCCTGCTACCAGATAATGCATACGCATGGTGTGTGTGATTTCAGGCAGTTGCGAAAAAGCAGCGTGCACAGACATCACCAGGACTACAAGCTGCACGTTATTCGCAACAGCGCTACTCTTTTCTCCACCACACTTTACCCGTCTGCGCGTCATTGGCCCCGCACTGCCAGTCTTTTCGCTCTTGCGACCAGGTACTACGTATAAACACCAGTACGGCGCTGATCTGCTGATCGGACAAGACACTTTGAAAGGCCGGCATCATGGAACGGTACTCCGGATCCCCCATCGCTGTTGCCGGACCATATTTAACGATTTCTATTAACTGGTCGTCGGCATGGTGCCAGGTGTGACCACTGTCATCGTGAGGCGGGGCCGGCAGCAGGCCGCTGGCAATGGGTTCATCCCAGTCTGGCTGCCCTTGCAATTCGCTGCCATGGCAATGTGCGCAGTGCTGATGATAGACCGCTACACCTGCTTCTATAGTGGCGGGTGTTTGCTTGGGCAGTTGCGACAGCACGCCATCGCTACCTTTGTTCACCACGGGCTCGGACGCGAGCTTATCCATCAACTGACGATGAGATTCCATCAACTCCGGATTCATTTCGGTTTCTGATGCGCTTGAGCCGAAAGTGGACAGCATCAGCAAGGCGAACATCCATGGCGATTGTGTTCGGATTGCCGACACGGACAGGCTTAGTATAGGAGAAGTAGAATACTGGATAGGTTTCCCCCCGTGTTGTCAGTGTATTGCAGTTTTTCGATTGCCCGTCGTTTGATCATCTAGACTAGTGTTGCCTGTAATCCAGTGACCGAAGAACTCCGCTCGAATGACTACTTGGGACCGGTTTGAGATTAGCGTTCTACTCTGAGCTCTGTGTGCCGTTCCAGAACATCAAAATCCGCATCAGCGTGCAATAGCGGTAGGTCGTTTCTAATAGAGATGGCTGCAATCAGGCAATCGATTAGCTTTCGAACTGTCTCACCATTCGCGCGGCAGCGCCTATACAAAACACCTGCAAGCTCATAGTCAGATGGTGTTGCCTGAACATGAGTATAACGAGCTAACAGCCTCCTGAGTTGTTCAAGATGCTCATCACCGCGCGCACCAGCCAGAACCTCCATACTTATAGGATCTGAAACAGCCAACTCTTTGTCCAGCAAGCTAAAAAGCTTTTTGCAAACAGGCGATCCAGTATCACGAAGAAACTCAATCCACACGGAAGTGTCAACCATAATCATGCAGACTTACTATCCCGAATTTCATCGAGATCGCCAACCCAACCTGAGCCTCGCAATTTTTTAGCCTGCGCAAGACTAAGGGGTTCTGACGCTACGGCTTTGAGAGCAAAATTAACTGCTTCCCGCTTAGTTGCGAATTGATACCGTCGCATCACCTCTGCGCAGGCTTTTTCATCAAGATCTATATTGGTACGTGCCATACACCAACAATACACCATGATATGCGTCCAGTCTATCTCATAATGCAATCAGCGTGCTTCGACATTTTCTCTTGTACCCCGCGAAAATCAGCTAATTGGCAAAAAACCAGGACTAAATTGCACCTGACATAGCTATGCGAGACAGCCCGAGTTTCTACAAAACTACCTCGGCGCATAACCGACCCAATCGTTTATCTTTCACCTCCTGGCAAAGCCTTAACACGTCGCCTGCAAACCACAAATAGTTGCACTAGCAGCAGCGCATTCATTCCCAACATCGCGCCGCCACCACCGCCAGTGTCCTCAACTGCTGTGGTGTCAATGGTATCGTCATTTGTCGTGTCTGCATCCGTGTCGGTTGTTGAAGATTCGGTATCATCCTCTGTATCGTTGTTCGAGCCGGGGTCGCCTGTGTCGTTTTCTGTCGATTCTCCACCCGCTTCTGACTCCGCATTACCACCGCCACTATTACCCTCTGAACCCACGTCACCGCCTGCTCCTGATCCGTCACTGGAGCCTGACTCACCACCTGAACCCGTTTCCCCACCCGTACCTGTGTCTTCACCGGTGCCTGATTCACCACCCGTAGCTGATCCATCGCCAGTGCCTGACTCGCCACCTGAACCCGTATCGCCACCCGATCCGGTTTCTTCGCCATTACCGGCATCAACGCCAGAGCCCGATTCACTTTCAGTGCTTTGCACCAGCTCGAACGCACCGATATCACACCCGCCACCCTGCGGACGACTGACACCTCGTTGATCTTTCGACAGCGACCCACTGTTACAGTTGCCTGTATCGATGGCATCACTTGACGGGGACAGTGCGTGTGTCCTGCCCAGGCCACCGTTGTCCGTCAGTGGCAGCAGTGCCGCATCGCCAAAGGGTATGTCGGTCTGAACAGCGGCACCGCAGCTGCCATCCGTGTGAAGGTTATGGCCTTGCGATAGAATTGCCGCAGCACCACCGCATGCTTCACCATTGCCGGTACCGACGACTATGGAGTTGGTCATTTGCAGCTCACCGGCGTTGCCGATCTGTCTATCGGTGAAGCCCGGGTGAATGTTGTTGGCAATGGTGCTGCTTTTAATCTGCATCAACCCTTCATTGGCAATGACACCGCGAAAGTCCTCTTCATTGGCGGCGTTGCCAAATACAGAGAAACCGGCGCGGTTGGTGCTGATCGTACTATTGATCAACTCCGCCAGCCCTTCGTTGTAGATCACCAGGCCAGAGACTTCGTTATTGGTAACTGCGGTGCCACCAATCTTCAATACACCGCTGCTTTCTATCAGCGTCTGATCTCCACGGTTGGCATCGATTGAGGAATCGAAGATTTCCAGTGTGCCCTCATTGCGGAACAAGCTGCCACTGTTGCTGATCGTGCAGTCAAAAAGCTTTAACGTGGAGCCCTGCTCGTTGTTCACTGAATACACGTTGTTGGTGCCCAGCCCGTTAATACTGCACTGCCTGAACTCTATGTCTCCACGGTTGGTAAGAACCGGGCCTCCGGTCGCAACATGGCTTTCTATCGCAACGCTGGCCCCGGTTAGAACCCCGGTGTTTCGCAATACTGAATCGAAGAGAATACTATTGCGGAACTGATTCACCTGCTGCAAGTCCAGTACGCCTGCGTTCATTATCGTGGCAGTATCTCCACGGTTGTCGGTGATGTCGGCATCGGTGATCGACGTGTTTCCCGCATTGAATAGCGCACTGCCAAGATTGAAGCGCCCGCCGGTTATATCCACACCGCTTAATTCGAGTGAGATACCCGGCAGCACTCGCAGTACGCGATTGAGGCCCTGACCTTCAAGGACTAATCCGGAGACCGCGCTGATTGTGACATCGCGAACGATCACAATCTCTGGCACTACTAATGTGCCGCTGCATTGAATAGTAATGTCACGTGCGTTTTCCAGTGCATAGGCCAGTGTCTGCGGCGACTGGCTATCCCCGAAATTCTGGCAATCTGTCACCGTGATACTGCCCTGGCGGCTATCAGCAGATTCGACCCGCTGCAACACGACATCGATGACATCGAGGCTCTGGTTTTCCTGCAGCGAGTGCGCGACGGGTGGTGGATTTAGATAGATTGTGCCTTCGTCCGGGAAGGGATCCTCATTGGTGTTGAAGATGAAGTTCTCATCGAAATAACTGATCTGGTATTCATCTGCCGCCAGCGATGCAAACTGATAGCGGCCAAATGCATCGGTCAACAGCGCCTGCGTCTGGCCGGACTCTGTCAGGATGACTGTGATATTGGCCAGGCCCCGCCCCTGCACATCCCGAACAAACCCCGAAATCTGACCGCTCGCCAGAGCGCCTGGTGAGATGATCAGCGAAACCAGCAAACATGCGAACACCCGTGTAATCATAATTCAGTACCTGCAACCGGACCAGCGTCGACAACAGGTTGTCATGACACTTAGACGAAGTCAATTCTGCATTCAAACAAGCACTTACACCCTTCATTCACGGCACGCTGCATCCGAACCAACTTCAAAGAATTGTATCTTGGCGTTGACAGAATTGCCCCTCAGGTCGATACTCCTTTATGTCATGACATAAAGTCATTCATCCCCATTCCGGGACATGCCCCGAAAGGAAGTATTCGATGATGAATCCGAGACTCTGGCAACACTTTGCCGCACTACTGGCGCTTTCTGTTGCGGCGACCAGCCTGCCCTCGCTGGCGCAGGACACCAACGAATTGCCGGAGTGCGCTTCTATCGTCCAGGATCCCGATGGCGATGGCTTCGGCTGGGTGGTCTCTTCGCAGTCTTCCTGCCGCGTGACCGAAAATACCACGCCGGCACCAGAGCACATTAACAGAGAAACCGGACAACCGGCGATTCTGGAGCGGGCCTATTGGGACGGCAACGCAGATCTTGTCGATCGCAACCTGCACTGCCGCCAATTTGAGTGGAACGAAGACAACAGTCGGTATCAGCCGGCAGAGGAGACCTGGTTTCGGTTTCTTGCACTGCCGCAGCAGCCACCCTGGATTGCCGACTATTACTCGCTGCCCGAACCGGCGGACCTGGAAATAATCATGACCCGTGTACCGCTGCAATGGAGCGTGGATTTTGGTTTGTTCACGTATCGGGATTTCCACTTTTTTCCGCGCGAAGAGTTTCCGGCGGTCACTCCCTGGATTGAACGTTTCACAACCAGCGACGGACAACAAGGTGTGCGATTCTGGGTCGATCTTCCCGACTGGCTGCCACCGAGCGATGTGGAATTCAGCGAGTGCCTTGATACATCAGGTGCGCCATTCGGACCCACCGGGCACTGGGATCAGGCAGCCACCAATCTGGCTTCCGCCTATTCAGATGATCCTTTGTATTTTACCGGCGCCGCGGAACCCTACCCCGAAATCACCCATCGTGAAACCGGACAACCGGTTCAATTTGAATCCGGTTACTGGGAGTTTCACACAGACCTAAGCCATCGCGAGGTCCAGTGCGCACACATTGCATGGGATGAAGACACAGGTGATTACCATCAAGCCCGATTCAATCCCGGCTTCACCGATATCGTGACGTACCAACCGCCGTTAACGGACAGCACAACTGATGAAAGCTGGGCATGGTTGTTGTTCGACGGGCGAAGATTTCCAGAGAAGTGGCAAGTCGACGGCGCGCAATTCACCTCCCCTGGTCGTTTCGCCAACTCGATGTGGTACGAGCCAATCGTTGATGCAAAGGGCGCAGGAGACGTGGATATCCTTGTGCAAGGCGTACGTTACTGGGGCACACCGGCAGACTCTCCGGAAATTCGCGATACCTACTACGTCGACTGCTATGCGCTCGAACGCCCTTCCCGAGGCCTCTGGAGTGGCCCTGGCTGGGTTGATGCATTCAAGCCGGGCTTTGATGCACCAGAGAATGTTGAGCCACCGGCAACTGACATCGATACCGATACCGATACCGATACCGATACCGATACCGAAGGTGGGAGTTCAGAGCAACCCGACAACAACGATGCAGATAGCTCAACGACAGATTCAGAAACAGCGCCGGATTCGCAGGGAAATGATGTTATGTCTGGCGGAGGTGGAGGCGGCTTCTCGTGGTTGATTGTGCTTTTTGCAGTGTTTGGAAATCGAGGGCGCCGGATATAGAAGGTTCTATTGGTTGAGTGATAAGCGTCGTTCCAGACTTGTTGTGGGATAAATGGATAGCCCGTTAACCGTCATTGCGGACCAGATGTTCTATTCACGAAGAGTCATTGCTAATAGAACAACAACTGCACCTGTATTACACGAACATCTGGTTACCAGAGCAAGTCCGGTATGACGGAATCGGGTGATGAGTGGAAACTCCATCCGTCCTTGCGGACTTGCTCCGTAAACCAGATGCTCTATTCACAGCGAGCCATTCCCGAATAGTCAATAACCGCACCCTCATTACATCAACATCTGGATCCCGTGTACCGGAGCAAGCACGGCATGACGGCATGGGGCCAAAACATCGTTAGTGAACCATTGATATAACGCCGCACGCGAAGCGCGTACACTAGCCTATTCTGAATATCCTCCGATTCACTCAATGGTCGACCCAGCTCTACTCCCCGCACTGCTACCGTGGCTCGCCTGCGCAGTAGCGGTTCTCGTTGGCACCACTCTGCAACGGCTCTCCGGCGCAGGCTACGGGATGATACTGGCCCCGATCATGACGCTTGCCGCACCCGACTGGGTTCCCGGAACAGTATTGTTGCTGGGCCTGGTGGTTGGGCTTGGGTCGATTATGGGCGCGCGCGAGGCGATCGTTATTAAGGATCTGGCGCCGGGGTTTGCCGGCCGTATGGTGGGCGGTGTCGTAGCAGCATCGGTGGCCACGATGGTAGTGGGTTCACCGGCCCTCCCGGTGGTGGTTGCCTGCGTGGTGTTGCTGGCGGTGGCACTGAGCGTGGCAGGTTTAACCGTGACCATCACACCAGCCTCACTCGCCGCTGCCGGCTTTACTGCGGGCATCATGGGCACGCTGACAGGCATTGGTGCACCACCGATGGCCATTCTTTTTTCCCGAGTCGAGGCACGACGATCCGCCGCGACACAAAACGCGTTTTTCGGTTTTGGTATGGTGGTGTCTATTGTCGCGCTGACGGTGGCAGGTTTGATCCGCGCCCCGCAAATCGCGTTCGCGGCATCGCTTGCGCCGCTGGTGCCGTTGAGTTTATTTTTAGCTCGTCCATTGGCAAAGCGTGTGGAGCGGGGCTCTATTCGCCCGTGGGCACTTGGACTGGCGACCCTTTCTGCGCTAACACTATTGGTGAAAAGTCTCTGAATCGACGTTTTCACCACCGTGCATCTATAGAGAACAATATGCAGCATTTCTCACTACTCGATCTCTCACCAGTACCCGAGGGCCAGACCGCAGGCGATGCACTGCGCTGCACGGTTAATCTCGCGCAGGCTGCTGAGGCCGCAGGCTACCATCGCTACTGGCTTGCAGAGCACCACAATATGCCCGGCATCGCCAGTGCGGCAACGGCTGTGGTGATCGGGCACGTAGCGGGTGCGACATCGACAATTCGCATCGGTTCTGGCGGCATCATGCTACCCAACCATGCGCCGTTAATGGTAGCCGAAGCGTTCGGCACCCTGGCAACGCTGCATCCGAATCGAATCGATCTTGGCCTCGGCCGCGCACCTGGCACGGATCAACAGACCATGCGAGCGCTGCGCCGTTACATGGCACCGGAGGACAGTTTTCCGCAGGATGTACAGGAGCTGCTCGGTTACCTGGCCGAAACACCGCCTGGTTCTGTACACGCCGTCCCGGGCCAGGGCACAAATGTGCCAGTGTGGATACTGGGCTCCAGTCTCTTTGGCGCTCAACTGGCCGCCCATCTGGGCCTGCCCTATGCCTTCGCCTCTCACTTTGCACCCGCCATGCTGGATGCCGCGCTGGACATCTACCGGCGCACCTTCAAGCCATCGCCCTATCTCGACCAACCCTACGCAATGGTGGCAGCCGGTGTATGCGCGGCGGAAACCGACGAGCAGGCTAACTATCTGCGCAGCTCGCAAATGTTGGGCTTTGCACGCCTGCGCACCGGACGCCCCGGCAAACTGCCCAAACCAGTAGACGATGTACGATCCGAAATCCCACCGCAAGTTTTGGCTGCAGTGAACGAAGCGCTAAGTTGCTCAGCGACAGGCTCAGCAGAATCGATAGAACGCCAGCTACGCAGTATCATGGATAAGTACCAGCCCGACGAATTGATCGTCACCGGCATGATTCACGATCACGCAGCCCGAGTGCGATCATTCGAGATTGCGGCCGATGTGCTGAAGGGTTTGTGCGCCTGATACGACCAATCACTCCAGCGGATACATATCCCGAACAATAGAATCAAAGAACTGAATGCGCGCGGGGATGGTTAACTCAAACGTGGCTGCCAGCTCGTCTGATATCCGATCGCGACGATACCGCAGCGCCAAATAAGGTAAAAACGACTCGGCAATATCTTCGCGTGTGGGGTTGTCGCGTGCATAGGTCGAGATAAACGCAGGATCCGACTGCTGCGCCGCCAACCACTGTGCCGATGCCGCATAGTCCGCATCCAGCGACGTGTGGCTGGCCTCGTGAATCAGTGTCTCCTCGGCAATGCCGTCACGAATGTACAACTCGCCCTGACCCGTATGTACCAGCAGATTGCGGTTGCCACCACCCCAGGGATTTACCCCGCGATGAATCCACGACGTCTCTACATCCTTGCGCAATAATGTGGGTAACTGACCAAACATCCGTGCGTAGCGCGCCGCCTCTGTGGTGGCGTTGTCCTCGGTGAATTCGGGATTGATCTGAAATTCAATACTCAATCCGTCGTCATAGCTTGCCAGGAAGAGATAGGGCGTGGTGGTGATCCAGCCTTCGCGTCGATCAAACATCAGGCGCTCGCCAGAGCCCTGACTGACGATACCCTGAAACGCACCGGGATCGGACGCGGTGACAATATCCGGATCGAGAAAAATAGTGCCACCGAATGGAGGCGTATCCGAGACGACGACCGGTGGCTCTGGCTCTGGCTCTGGCTCTGGCTCTGGCTCTGGCTCTGGCTCTGGCTC
>CAZYDV010000264.1:0-8774 GCA_964646405.1 uncultured Granulosicoccaceae bacterium
CACCGGCAAAGCAGATGCGATTGTCGATCGGTTCGGCCAGCGCTCTTGAGGTGCGAAACGATTCGACATTGGCGAGATAAGCGGCACCGGCATAGCGTTCTGCGTTCCAGTTTTGCACGATATGGCGCCTGTAGCCTGCGCTTGCCGCACCATCGAATACTTCGTCCAGCTCGGCCAGCAGGGTTTGCAACAGGTCGGCGGCACGGTATCCCTGGTAGCGCTCAGCCTGTGCGCCAACTGCAAACAGGCCCAGTACGTGCTGATCAGTCTGTTGCCCCCACGCGGCATCATAGTAGAGCCGTTGACCGTCATCGGTGTCACTGTCGGGAAAGGCGAGAAATGCTGGATAGAACGCGCTGTCGAATTCTATAAATGCTTTCAATCCGCTCCAGACATTGGCACTGGCGATGACGTTCTGTCTTGATTCGGGCAGCGGTGGCTCGAACTGAACATCACCGCGTTGCAGCAGCTTCAGCGGCACCGTGACAATCACTCGATCAGCCGTGCGACTGATACCCTGAGCATCCACGACTACGATTCTATTCCCTGAGTAGTCGATAGAGACGACGGGTGATCGGTAGACAATTTGATCGGCAATGCCTGGCAGGATATGGGTTTGGTAAAAATCCAGCCAGCTCGATCCAATAAACTTTAAATCCTCGTCGGTGTCTTGCAGCAAGGCGAGTTCACCGTCTTCTAAGTAGCCGAGTCGAGCGGTGTCATCGTAGCCGACAAGGTTCGTTGTGACCTCGACGGAATCATCATTGACAATTTCATCTAAAATTCCCGCCTCGACGTGTACCCACTCAGCGCCGAGCGGGATCGGGAAATTGGCAAAGTCCAGATTGTGTTTGATACGTCCGCCCACGGACTGCGTTGCCTCCAGCACCTTGAATCGAACGCCATTTTGCATCAGCCTGTGGGCGGCCGTCATGCCAGCCGGCCCGGCGCCGATAATGATCACCTCACCATCGAAAATGTTGCCTTCGCCGCGCGGGCCAGCACCACTGCAGCCGAACAGGCCGGCCACACCTGCGGTGCACAGCGTCAGTAGCGAACGGCGGGTGCAAGAGGTGGTCATCATCAGTGGCTCGGCTTGCCTTGTGTGTGCAGCGGTGTACCTGCATGCTTGATGAGCGGAATAGTCAACTGGTCGACATGCGCCAAGTCATTGCAGCCCGGTATTGATTGGCCGGGCTGGAGGCCCGGCATGTTGTCTTTGCATACGGTATCTTAGTTTAATCGCAAGCCATCGCTTCAATCTCGAACATCAGGCCCGGGATAGCCAGTTGTGTCACGCCGAGCAGTGTCATTGGCGGGGTGGCGCCTGCCGCACCGAGTCTGGCACCGACGACGTCAAAGTGTTGCATAGTCTGATCGACGTCGGTACTGAAGATGCCAAGCTTTGTAACGTTCTGCAAGCCCATACCGGCTTCCTGCAATACCGTTTCAAGGTTGTTCAGCGCCAATGCCATCTGCTCACGCATGTCTGATGGGTGCTGTGGCGTGCCTTCACCGTCCACAGCCGTCTGGCCCGAAACAGTGAGTTGGCGCCTGGCGCCTTCGACAATTTCCGCCTGATGATAGCCCACGTGTAGAGACCACTGCCATGGATTGACTGGTGAGCGTTTCATACGGATGTCCTCCATTGCTTCGTGGTGAGGGACGATATCGCTACTGGTGTGACGTCTGTCGCGCCGTTGTGCGAGGGCTTTCGCATTGCAACTCTCCGTGCTTTGGAATCGAGAAGGCAGCTTAACTGTCCACTGCTGACAGCATGGTGTCAGTAGACTTGCAGTATGCTGTCAGTTGGACAGGGAGACTTCAGATGCGGCGTGCAGACAGATTGATGAAAATAGTGCATTTCCTCAGGCGCAGGCGCCGTGCGGTTACCGCTGCGCGCATTGCCGAAGCGTTCGGCATCTGCACCCGCACCGTGTACCGGGATATTCAGGATCTAATGGATTCAGGTGTGCCGATCAGTGGCGAGGCAGGCGTCGGTTATCTGATCGACAAACAGTATTACATGCCGCCGGTAGCGTTCGACAAGGACGAGCTTGAAGCGATTGGTCTTGGCATCAGTATGGTGCGCCAGTGGACGGATGAGGTATTCGCCGATAAGGCCGCCAGCGCGTTCGAGAAAATTCAGGCCGTTTTGCCGGCACAGCTTCAGGGCGAGATGAGTCAGATCACCACCTACGCGATGTCAGCAGCGCCGGACATTCCGTGGACGATAAGCTTTTCTGATCTGCGCGAGAGCATTCGAAAGCGCCGCAGGTTGCGAATCGACTACCGAGACGAGGCGGCGCGAGAATCGTCGCGGACGCTGAAGCCGCTGGCCTTGATATTCTGCAGTCCGGTATGGTTGCTGGTCGCATGGTGTGAGAAACGCAAAGACTTTCGTCACTTTAGGCTGGACCGGATTTCGTCAGTGCAATACCTGGACGAGTGGTTCGAGGATGACAGCCAGTCAGGGCTCGATGCCTACCTTAAGCGTGAGTCTGCATGTCAGGTGGAGTTGAGCGTCTGAAATCGAAAAGGTGGATGCACCCTGCGGCTTATGCCACCCTACGAAGCTAACCACGGGAGACCTGACGGTTGATGCCGCTTCGGGGTTGTTGTGATTGTCGGCGCTGGTAGTGGCATGCGAACCAGTTCCCATGTTGTGCTACAGAATTACCGCAACTAGTCGTTGCTTAGGCAACTGGGCAGTAAAAGTAATTTTATCCATGATAAGTAAAACTCCTGCACCCCTGGTCGCACTGCTTTTGCTCGGTGTTTCGGCGTGCGATAGTACGGCATTGAATTTGGAAGGTAGTGAGAATCTCGACTCGCAGGAAAGTCTGCAGGAGACGGTTGCCCTGGTTGAGCAGCGAGGCAATCCACCCCATGCCGGGGATATTGAGCAAACACCGCAATCAACGGACGAAGAGGACGTCGTTTCGGTTGATCCAGAAGTCCCTGCTGATCTGACTACCTCACCAGCAGGCTCACCGCTGCAACAGCTGTGTCAGACTCATCCGACGTTCACTAACACGGGTGAGTATCAGGGCGTACTGACACAACCACTAAATGATG
The DNA here is from genome assembly GCA_964646405.1 of uncultured Granulosicoccaceae bacterium. Taxonomy (GTDB): domain Bacteria; phylum Pseudomonadota; class Gammaproteobacteria; order Granulosicoccales; family Granulosicoccaceae; genus CAKZSB01. The sequence continues at coordinate 3,079 of CAZYDV010000264.1, forward strand.
TCACGCGCTGCGAATATGACGTGACTTTACAATTCGATACCCCATCAGAGTATCTTGAAGAATTCGGACTGTGTGTCCAGATTGCCGAGATTTCTGCCATTGGAACGCAGCTTATCTCCGATGGGTATGATTGCTACAACCTTCAGGCCGAGGAGCTGTCGTTGTTGTGGGCGCTTGAACCTCAGTACACCCGTGATTTGAACGGTAGCGTGTCAATTCGCGAAAGCTTTGTGTATCCGGCAACGGCCGAGACCAACGCGCTGGCGATCTACAACACGATTGAGGTGCCGCTGTTCAATGAATCCGGTGTCAGGTACCAGATCCCCCCTGGCTTGATCAGACTATTCCTCGACGAGGATCTGAAGTACACCGCGCTGGAGTTCGATGGTGAGTTGAGCAAGGCAGGGAGTGAGTAGCGGGCGGTCGTAACGGTTCACCTGTCGCACCGTGGGTTCGTAACCTGGCCGGCCGCACCTGGCCTGCCGCGACAGATATACCCATGCAGGTTCCGTGCGGCTACGTGTCCCGGACGATCGATCCAGTGTCTATGACTCTGTATACTGCTTTCAGGGTGCAAAATGGAATCGCGATATGATGATCATCCAGTTGCTTGGCGTCATCCTGCTCGTCGCTGGCGTCGCGATAATAGCGCGCCCGGCGCTTTTTCTTGACTATCTACAAAGAAATCTGAACAGCAAATCGCTATATGCATCGGCCATCGCGTTCCGTCTGATACTCGGTATCGTATTGATCGCTCTGGCAGCGCGTTCGCACTATCCGCTGACCATTAAAACCCTTGGCGGGATGTCCGTTCTGGTGGCGATTTTTATTGCGGTGATCGGACAACAGAAATTCGTTCGGATGTTTGCCGGAATCGTCTCGCGACTGTCAAGCTACACACGAGCGGGTGGTATTATGGCGATGGCCCTTGGGGGTTTTTTAATCCACGCGTTTTACTGATGTACTCCAGGGTACACTGATTTCAAAATCTGATATCTCTCAGTACAGTCATTCCAGTTGGTCTGGTCTTGCCAATGCTGTAGAAAACGTGCCGGATCAGCTACGCGTCTGCCGCCAATGGTGGTGACGCCGCGTGCGAATAATGGATCAGGCAGGCAGCCGGTGGTAGGGCCCAGAAGGTGTATCTGGCTGGCGTTCTCGCAGTGGCTTAGTATGTTGTCGATGGTGTGATTAATTAAAGTGGTGCCAGTACAGATTACGGTGTCGCAGTCGGCAAGTGCTGCCGTTTCGCTGGTGACGCGAAAATTCTTGTCCTGTTGAATCAGGCTCTCATCCAGTTCGATGACGGTCAGTCTGATGCCACTTTCGCGAAAGTCTTTCACCAGTGAAGGAAAATAACCGACCATGCCGATATGCTCGCTGTGATCAAACGGCAGTGTGTCCGCCGTGCTGCCCGCCGGTGTCAGCAACTGCGGTTTGGCGTGAAAGATAGTTTGGCTGATCGCATTGATTGCGGCCATGCCAATGGCACGCTGCCAGACCGATGCTTGTCTGTACCATTCAACCGCCTGCATCGGCGACTGGCCGATCAGTTCGTCGAGCTCGGGTTGATGATGCTGTAGCTGTTGGAAGGTATTACCGAGTGCGACATAGGTGATGCCGATGGTGCCGTCGGCCAGTTGCATAGCGGCGAATTTGCAACTGGCGCCAGGTTTCAACTCGACGGGGGCAATGTGCATCGCGGCAATAGACGGATAGCCGTCGGCCGGTTGCAGTTGCTGCAACAAGGGCGGGAACTCATCGGCGATGCTCAACATTTAGTATTGGCCGGTGATTTCAGGCCACTATCCTGCAGCAATGGTTTGATCACCTTGCGCTTGAGATCAATGCCGACACCGCACTTGCAACCAGGGCAATCAGCACACGCATCAAGCCCCAGCGAATCCGCCAGATCAATACCTGCCTGCCGCCCCTGGTCGGTGCTGAGCGGGTCCAGTCGGTAGCGTTGTATCTTTAGCAGAGAAAACGGATTGCCCCAGCGATATCCATTGGAAGGGTCGGGCAGGGTGTCTTTGTCTGTTGTCTGCGCCGGGGTTGTTCCATCGAAATTGCGCGCGTGCATCGGGCAGTTGTCGAGGCAGGCATAGCACTCGATACAGGCGGTCAGCGCGTGATAGTCATCCGGCGCCTCGACGTTCAGATCATTGTGACGCGGCAGGCCTGCCAGTTTGCCGTGCAGTTGGCGGGCGATGCCATCGCGGCGCGCCACCAGATCCCCGGCGACCGGCAGCGTGGCCACTGCACTGATGCGATCGCCCTCGCGCGCCCGGGCGCGGCAGGCGATTCGTGGTTTGCCATTGACATCGACGGTGCACACACCACAGTTGCGCGCTCGACAACCATAGCGAAACGCGAGATCAGGGATGCTGTCGAGCTGTGCCTGCAGCAACACATCGAGCACCATCGGGCGCTCACTGTCTTCCCGTTTCCGGTAGTTGAACTCGACTTCGTTTTCAACACCGTCGCGGTGGGTGACGATAGTGATGTTCATACGTTGCCTGCATCGGCTGTGGCCGCTTCGGTGCCGCCTGGCATCATCGCCGTGGCACCTGAGGCGCCCATGATCGCGCGATAGCGTTTTTCCAAATGCTTGTCCTGCAGCGTGGCCGGCATCAGGCGCAGCAGGGTAGCCTTCAGGCGCGCGTGCTTTTCCTGCACTTTATAGCTCAGCGCGCGCTTGATCGGTGTGCGTGTACGCGTGGCCCTGTGTGATTCAATGGCGCCAGGCGCCGTGCGACTGACCACTGTGGAATAGGGTGTGCTGAACAGGGAGACGTCTTTGCCGTCCAGTCTGACGTGCCCGCCGACACTGCAATCGCGTTGCAGGGCAGCGGCGCAAACTGCGCTGGCGGTGTCGAGCATGTTGCGCAGTTCCTGAAAGTCGATAAAGCTCTGGTTCCAGGATCCGTAGGCGGGAATGGCGACGTCATCCAGTTGGGTCTGCCAGCGCTCGATGTCGGCGGCGAAGTCGGCTAGTTTGTCGGCGCTTCGCAGCGGGCCGATGGTGCGCCAGCTCGCTTGCTGGAGTTCCTGTCGCAGTTTGGCTGCACTGGTGTTGCCGGGCTTTCCAAAGTGGGTGCGGGCATTGTTTATAGCGCTGTCGAAAAGATCCTTATGATGATCGCTTGCTGATACGCGCTGCGCGCGCTGGGCTGCCGCTATGCCTGCTCTGGAGCCAAACACCGCCACTTCAGTTAATGAGGTAGAGCCCAGCCGGTTCGCACCGAACAAGCCCCCCATTGCCTGGCCGGCGGCGTAGAGTCCACTGACGCCTGAACTCGTTTCGCCGTCGCCGCTCCCTGCCACACTGGCACCATTTTCATCTACCCGTATGCCACCCATATGATAATGCGCGCCGGGGCGCACCTCCCAGGCCTCGTCGCAATTGGCCGCTACCTTGCCCATCGCCTGGCGTGCGTTGCGATAGGCGGACGGCAACGCGGTCTGCAGAAACTTCATGAAATAGGGGCCTGAGCGAGGCGGGGTTTTGTTGGCCGTCATATCGAGCCAGGCGCCGCCGTTGGGACTGCCGCGGCCGTCTTCCACCGCACGCATGATTGCCGCTGAACACTCGGCGCGGGTGCGCAGATAAACACCATCGAGTATCACTTTGCCGTTGTTGTCGCGTAGTACACCCAGAAAACTCGCGGTTACCGGTTCGCCGCACAAAAGCCCTTCATAAGAGGGTGGCGAGGTCAGGCAGAATGGCAGAAATTGCACCTGTTCCATGTCGACGAGCTCGGCACCGGCGCGGGCTGCGATGGCGTAGGAATCACCAGTGTTGCCACGCATGGTGTCGGTTTTAGGGAAGTAGAGGGTCGACAGACCGCCGGCGGCGATGATCACTGACGGTGCGCGAATCGCGACCAGGCAGCCGCGCGCCGCATCGTAGCTGATGCCGCCAATCACCTGGCCGGCCGGGTGATTGTCATCGACGGGGGTTTTGATCAGATCGATAAACCAGTTGTCTTCGAGGTAGTCAATGCCGCCGTTGGCGATCACCGCGTCGCAACTGGCGTGGCCGAAAGCTATGCCGCTGTTGGCGTGACCAACCGAGCGACGCCGGTTGTGGCCACCCATCGGCAGTGGCAAGGCCTGCGGCGTTTGCCGCTCGGCATCGATCGGCGGGCGCAGACCGTTGATGCGGTACTGATCGTAGGCGTCGATGCTGTCGGTGGCGAAGGCATCGGTGATCTTCGACAGTGGCAGATCGGCGCCGGCCATACGCAGGTTCTCGGATAGCGTCTGTTCGCTGTCGTCATCGGCAGAGCACTGTCGCACGGTGGCGATGCCCTCGGAGATCTTGGTGTCCGAGCACCCAATTGGGTCTTTACTCAGCACCAGCACGCTCGCGCCCGCTTCAGAGGCCGCGCGCGCGGCGTGGCTTCCGGCACCGCCGGAGCCCACCACCAGTACGTCGTAGTCTCGCCATTCGGTATCGATGCTCAACGTCGTTCCTCCAGATCATTTTGCCCGCATAGTTTACCGCAAGCGACGCAGGCTGTGTGTGGCGGTACGGGCGCCATCGGCTGCTTCGGCATTCGCGCAGTAGCATGGGCGTTCGCCTATAATTGCGTTAATTCCCGCACCTTGTAAGCACTTTGATGACAGCAAAAAATACCGCAATAGTCGGCCTTGGCTCAATGGGCTACGGCATTGCCAGTTCGATCCTTCGCGCCGGCCACGCGACCTGGGGCTTTGATATCGACGAGGCCCGCATGCAGCAGTTTCGCACGGAAGGTGGCGGCACTGGCACACTTGCCGAGATTGCAGGCACACTGGATGGTGTCGTGGTGGTGGTACTGAATGCCGCGCAGACCGAGTCGGTACTGTTTGGCGACGATGGCATAGTGGCGGGCTTGAAAGCCGGCGCGGTTGTCGTCGCCTGTGCCACGGTGCCACCGCAGTTTGCCCGAGATATGGCGGCACGCTGTGCCGAAAGCGGTGTGCACTACCTCGACGCGCCGATGTCCGGTGGTTCGGTTAAGGCCGCCAATGGCCAGTTGTCGTACATGGCTTCAGGGACGCCGGAGACCTTCGCCGCCGCGCGATTCATTCTCGACGCCAGCGCCGAAACCGTGTTTGAGCTCGGCGATGAAGCCGGGGCAGGTTCCGCCATGAAGGCAGTCAATCAGATGCTCGCCGGGGTTCATATTGCGACGATGGCCGAGGCGCTGACGTTTGGCATGACACAAGGGGTTGCGCCTGCGAAGTTTGTTGAAGTGATCAGCAAATGCGCCGGCACCTCGTGGATGCTTGAAAATCGTGCACCGCATATTGTTGAAGGCGACTACACGCCGCATTCGTCGGTTGATATCTGGCCCAAGGATCTGGGTATCGTGCTGGATATCTGTCGTGACGCTAAGTTTGCAGCACCGATCACCGCCGCTGCGTTGCAACAGTTTATGGCGGCGTCCGGCTCAGGGTTAGGGCGCGAGGATGATGCGGCAGTGGCAAAAGTTTATGCGCGTAATGCGGGGTTGGAGTTGCCGTAGGCGCGGACGCACGTAACGTTGAAGGCACATTGGCAGGTGGTGGGTTGGCACTTGCCAACCGTACGAAGTTTCGGCGTATTGTTGTAGGGGCTGTAAGTGCCAGACGCACGTACCATGCAGGAGCACATTGGTAGGTGCGTTGGCACTGACCAACCCTGCGAAGTTTCGGCGTATTGTCGT
>CAZYDV010000265.1:0-8743 GCA_964646405.1 uncultured Granulosicoccaceae bacterium
GTCGCACAACTGCCGCAGCCCTGGCATAGATAAGGGTTGAATTCGACGCCGTCTCCGGCCGATGTGATGGCGCCAGTCGAACACACATCGATACACGCGGTACAGGCAGTAATCCCACTGCGAGAATGCGCACAAATCGACGCGTCGTATTCAAAGTACTTGGGCTTTTCAAATTCACCCTGCAACTGCGTAAGCGCCTCGAGCACCTGATTCAGCTCGGCGTCATCGAGATTCGCAGTCGCGTGATAGCCAAACGGCACGGTTTCCACCGTCATCAGCGCAGGTGACGACATATCAACCACCAGATCAAAACCGTCGCCCAGAGCATCCTGCATCTGCCACAACGACTGACCAGCCAACTCGCAGTCGAAATTACCCAAATACCCGTGAAGATTGTCTATCGGACCAGAAAAGACCTTGATGCCAGTTTCGGTCGCACGTTTGATCACGTCTGCTTCGGCCGGTTCCAAAACCGTGACTGCGGGCAGATCGAGCCGTTCAGCCAGTGCGATGGCGGCTGTGTGCTCGCCGATCACCAGGCAGTGTCCTCGCGACTGATACGCGAGCAACGACGTGGGCCTGGGTGCTTTTGGCGCAATGCCATCGCGTGAGACAAAGTCGATGGGCGTAGCCTGATCGTCGCTCATTTACGCTGATTTCCCGGTTTGTTCTGTGGTTTGCGAATCGCCACTGGTCTGATCGGCCGATCGCGTCGCCACGACTGCGTCGTCAGTTGCCTGCTGATCGTCGGTGGGTCGCGATACGCCATCGCCGTTATCTTCGGCGTCGTCTGATGCCACCTCGCTATCGCCTGTCGGCTCGTCAAAACTGGCCGCATCGGCATCGGACTCCACCGCTTCTGCCGGCTCACCCTGCGCCTGCCGCAAGCGCTCCTCTTCGAGCTCAGCCTCCTGTTTTGCCAGCCGCGCCTTTTCCTCTCTCCGCATGTGATATTTCATGTCGGATGTAATGGTGTCGCCTAGCGGCTCGAAACTCGTGAAGTCGTCATCGTAGTCATCGAGCCCGTCACGGGCCTTGAACAAACCGCTGAAAAACAATTTCTTTAAAGCCCGCTGACGCAATTCGCTGCTGACTCCCTCGGACATAAACGGTGTGTAGTCGCTGTCAGCGTCGAGCGCGTCGATCGGCTCCATGTCCTCGTCGGTGAGAATGGGTACGGCTGCCTCATCGACGATCTCGCCAGGTTCATCCTGGCTGCCGCGCGCGTGCTCCGCGACGGCTCCATCGTTGTCAGTGGGCGCGGTATCGGCGTCTGCATACGGCACGGTCGCGGGCTCAGCGTCTGCCGATTTGCGCTGTGACCAGCGCTGCAGAAAGCCACTCTCGGGCGGCTGTGCGTCAGCTTCCTCTGGGTTTTCTGGCAAATGGTTCATCTTGTTGTTCCTGACTGTGCCACTGCTTGCGCTTGCGCCGCTTTTTCTGTTGTGGCGTATAGTTTTCCAGCACAAAGCGCTCTAACACCTGGTAGATCTCTTCTGGCATGGTGGCCGACAGCACGGTGTCATCCGCCTCGTGATAGGCCATCGCCTCATCGTAGTCTGCGGTGACCAGCAACGGCGCGATTTCGTCGTCTTCATCATCCTGACACACCACATAGATCTGCTGTTGCTCGCCCACCAGCGTATGCCAGTAGCTCTCGCCGCCATCGCGATAAAAATTGAGCTCAAAACCGGTCCACAGATGGCGATCGACATCCTGTGATTCGAACACCGTCGTCTTTTCGCGCACCGCACTCTCGCCATCGTGCCGCAACACGACCTCGACCAGCTCCCACACCTGGTGCGGGAACCCGGATGAAAGCGTCACCGTTCGTCGCTCCAGCAGCACACCCACGTTAAAGGAAGGCGCGCGCCGCCCTTGCTGCAGCAGGTCGCTCAAGTTGTTTTCACCTTGTGGAGCATTACATTATCCCCTGCCAACCAGCTGTGATATCGTGCAAAGCATACTCGAATAACCATCGCTCTGGCGCATAAACGCGAGCACCGCGCCCGCGGCCATCCGATCGGGCGCGAGCCGGCGCCAAAATCGAAACACTGCCACCAGTGCCTGCGGATTACCTGTGAACGATAAGCAAACACTCTATCAACCCGAACTGAGCCAGCAGGGCCTGATACCGACGCATCCGGTAGCGGTGGTGAATGAGTTCGACGAGCAGGTCGATCAAAACATCCCCGGCGAATTGCCGCTGACGATCAAGATCGACGACACCGAGATCGTCACGCTGATGACGCTGGGCTCGCAGCCCGAAGCCCTGACGCTGGGCTACATCCGCAATCAGAAACTGATCGAGGATCTGCACGAGATCAAGTCGGTACACGTCGATTGGGATCGCGAACTGGTCGAAGTTGCGACCCGCAGCGGTGAGGGCATCGACGACTGGCAGGAAAAGCTCAACCGCAAGATCGTCACGAGCGGCTGTGGCCAGGGCACGGTATTCAGCTGCACCCTCGACAAACTCTACGACGTGCGGTTACCCAAGGCGCACATCCAGCAGTCACAGCTCTACGAGCTGATTCGGCAGGTTGGCAAGCTCAACCATATTTATCGCCAAGCCGGCGCGGTGCATGGCTGTGGCTTGTGCGAGGGCACGCAATCGCTGATTCATGTTGAGGATGTCGGTCGGCACAACGCCGCCGATGCCGTGTCCGGCCACATGTGGCTGCAGGGCATCACCGGCGAGAACAAAATCTTCTACACCACGGGTCGCCTGACCTCTGAGATCGTAATGAAAACGGCCTTCATGGGGGTGCCGGCCCTGGTTTCGCGCTCGGGTGTCACACAGATGGGCCTGGAGCTTGCCCAGGACCTGGGCGTGACCGTCATCGCTCGCGCCAAGGGACGGCATTTCCTGGTCTATCACGGCGCCGAGAACGTCGAGTTCGACGCGATTCCGCCTCAACGCACGGTTCCTCCGCCCACCAAGGGCATGATGGATCTGCGGTCCCACTAGCATTCCGGACCGACGGGCGAGTGCACGCCCTGTCGGCTCTGCAACCCGGCGAAGGTAAGCGACACCCATGGCAAACATCGATATCGCCAAGCGAGTCTACGACCACACCTTCAAGCTCGACCCAATCATTCGCAGCCTGATCGATACCGACGTCTACAAGCTGTTGATGCTGCAGACCATCTGGCGAGAGTGGCGCACCATCCCGGTCACTTTCTCACTGATCAATCGCAGCAAGACCGTCAAGCTTGCCCAGGAAATCGATATTGCCGAACTGCGCGAGCAACTCGATTATGCCCGCACAGTGCGGCTGTCGAAAAAAGAGCATATCTGGCTCGCGGGTAACACCTTCTATGGCAAAGAGCGCTTGTTTCGCGCCGATTTTCTGCAATGGCTCAAGAGTTATCAGCTGCCCGAGTATCAGTTGGAAGTTCGCGACGATCAGTACCAGATCGATATTCACGGTAGCTGGGCCGATGTCACCCTGTGGGAGATTCCGCTGCTGGCAATCATCAGCGAGTTGCGCTCGCGCTCGGCGATGCGCGGCATGGGCCGTTTTGAAGTCGACGTGACCTACGCCCGCGCGAAGGCGAAGATGTGGGAAAAAGTGCTGCGGCTGGCGCGGCTGCCCGATCTGAAGATTGCCGATTTCGGCACACGTCGCCGACACAGCTTTCTTTGGCAACGCTGGTGTGTCGACGCGCTGAAAGAAGGGCTTGCCAACAACTTCATTGGCACCAGCAATGTATTGCTGGCGATGGACCACGATCTCGAGGCCATCGGTACCAACGCGCACGAGCTGCCTATGGTCGCCGCGGCGCTTGCAGATGGCGATGAGCAACTTGCACACGCGCCCTATACCGTCCTTGAAAGCTGGCAGAAAACCTACGATTCAAACCTTCGTATCGCCCTGCCCGACACCTACGGCACGACTCGATTTTTGCAGGATGCCCCTGACTGGCTGGCCGACTGGAGCGGCTTCAGAGTTGACTCGAAAGACCCGATCGAAGGGGGAGAAGAATTGATTCAATGGTGGCGCGAGAAGGATCGCGATCCGCTGGAGAAGCTGATTATTTTCTCCGATGGACTCGATATCGATACGATCGAGGCAACCTATCGCCATTTTGAAGGCCGAGTGCGCACAAGCTTTGGCTGGGGCACCAATCTGACCAACGACTTTCGTGATTGCGCGCCCTACAAGAACGAGCAGCTACGAGCCTTTTCGGTCGTTTGCAAGGTCACCAGCGCCGATGGCCTCGACACCGTCAAGCTGTCTGACAACCTCGCTAAGGCAACCGGCCCCAAAAGCGAGATTGATCGGTATCTGCGTGTTTTCGGCAACAGCAACCGAACAACTGCCGAAGTAACCGTCTAGGAATCGCTTCTGTCAAGTGATAATCATTACCAAAGGATGCCTGTTCTACTGAACGTGATACCATCTACGGATGAAGGCTGCATCTTCCACCGAGCTTGTCAAAACACTGTCCCAACTGGCGTTCATTGATCGCATCTGGCTATACGGCAGCCGGCGCAGCGCGTCCAGATCAGAAGGTGCACGCATATCAATTGCGATCGATTGCCCGACTGCCACGCTGTTCGACTGGCAGCAGATACGCGCCATCGTCGCCAAAGCCTGTGGTGCCATGCCAGTGGAGTGCATTCGTTGGGATACCCTCGATGCATCAGCCCCTGTGCGGCGACGCATTCTCGATGATCGAGTACTGGTCCATATGGTCCCGGTCCACAGCGCACCGGCAGCAACTGCCTGACGCGATGTAATTTTCGATCGTCTAACGTCTGATACTGCGCTCAGCACTGTGGCACTGCTGATAGCCAATGCATTTCATGGCTGACATCAAACGGCGGGAACCGCGTGTAGCGGACAGGCCACTACACGCAAAATGCCAACCCACTAGCCACTATGATTTTGGGGGGCGGCCCCTTTTCGAGTAACCCACTTTCATCTTTAGGCGGCTTTCCAGTCGCGTTTTGAATTTAGTACTACCAATGGGTGTACCAGTGCGCCATGCAGCCGTCAATTCATTGACTACATCATCTTCCATTTTTTTAGCAAAGATATCGGCGTAGGCAGCTGTGCGCGACTTAGCTGTTTTGCCAAGGGCCATGTATTTATCGTGCGGCGTCAGTACCGGATCGGCGGCGCCTTTACGATTCGCCTTGTGACTGGACCATTTGTACTGCAATGCCGTGCGCGCCGCACCATCGCGAACGGCTGCCGTCTCAACATAGCAGTGACACGGTAACAGGTAGGTATCGGGATCGATCAGGCTGGCTTTGAAACGTCCCTCCCAAAGGGTGCCCGTTCGGCTGTAGGTTTCGTTTACGTAGGGCACATAGCGCCGACCAATGTACTGCATCATCCGACTGACGCTATCCTTGCGCGTAGGCGTCATCAGAATTTGCACCTGGCTTGGCAACAATGCGTAAGCGTGTATTTTCACTCCGTAGCGTTCAGCTGCCTCCTGAAGCCATCCCAGGTAGGCGGTGTAGTCCTTGCTCTCGTTAAAAACCTGATCGCCGCTATGTCCACTCTGCACCACCAGTGCTGGAATTTTGGGCAGAAAAAATCGCGGTTTCCGTGGCATATTAATTTCTCTTGTCGATGGTATTTCTTATCGCGGCCCTCCCGGTCCACCGCGATCCATAGGGTCTGACCCCTAAAACTTAATGCTTAGAGAATAACGTTGCAGCGGGCACACGTCAAAACCACTCTGCCGCCTTATTCATATAAGCCATTTCAATTTTATTCGCCGTTTGATTTTATTTCTGTTTTATAAACGATAGCGTTTAAACTCGTGCCACCCTGGCACATTATCAGCCCCGCTTTGAATTTTACGTCAGCTAGCGCCGCACGATCACTACGGGAATTCCCTTGTTTTTGGTTTCGTCACGCGTGCAATAAACCACACAGGATGTGTCTGTTTTCGTGTCCGCCGCCAGCCCTGACACGCAGTTGTTGCGACGCACTCAAGGCAACGGCAAACTGTCAGAAAATTATCTGCTGACACACTTATGAACAGCAAAATCAGCACAACCATGCAAAGCCATCGTTGGCAGAATCGCACACAGACTATTGTGCTGCTGCTGGCAATGACCATCGCTCCCGCGCTGCTTGGCTGGCTAGCTGCCGGCTGGATCGGCGCGCTGGGCGCCGCCTGCATCGTGATTGGCATGGCATTTTTCAGCCCTTCGCAGTCGTCCAAGCTTGTGCTGCGGATGTACAAAGCACGTGAACTGGGCGAGCGTCAGGCCCCCGATCTGGTTTCCATGGTGCGGGAATTGGCACGACGAGCAGAGCTCAGCCACCAGCCCAGGCTGTACTATGTGCCGAGCCGTATGCCAAACGCATTCGCGACCGGGTCCGACAAAGACACCGCGATCGCAGTGACAGACGGCCTGTTACGCAAACTGAACAGCCGTGAGCTGGCGGCGGTGCTGGCGCATGAGACGGCCCATATACGCAACGGCGACTTGCGTGTGATGACGCTCGCCGATTCCACCAGTCGGCTGGTTGGCGCGTTGTCCCAGTTCGGCCTGCTGGCGGCCATATTCATCTATCCACTAATGCTCGGCACTGGCATCAAGGCCAGCGGATGGACACTGCTGATTCTGGTTTTCGCCCCCACGCTCACTACGCTGATGCAGCTTGGACTTTCACGCACGCGTGAGTTCGATGCAGATCTCGGCGCGGTGGAACTGACAAGAGATCCACTGGGTATGGTATCGGCGTTACAGAAGATCGAACAGACATCGAAGCGCTGGTACGAGCAGGTGCTGCCCGGCGGTCGATCTCAATCGGTACCGAGCGTACTCAGAACACACCCGCCAACTGAAGAGCGTGTGGCTCGATTGATGTCGATGGCGAAGCCGCGAATAGACAAACGCCCGTTGGAACTGGCAGGATTTGATGCGCTGGCGCTGGCTGCAACCCCGCATAGACGCCAGAGCGTTCGGCTGCCGGGCTGGCATTGGGGAGGCAATTGGTACTAACAGCAGGAGCCAGGCCGAACTAGTTTTGATTGCGCCTGCTGGACAATCCAGTGCGTCTGGGGACTTGAATCGCGCTATGCGCCGCGGCTGGCTTGCAAACCGGTTCCGGATCGACTGCCACGACGACGAAACAGTGCGCAACCGCGTTTCAGGCGGTGCTCCAGTCGCGTGACCACGGGTGCGATAAACATTAACACCAGCGCCGCCATCCAGTAGAAATAGCCCGGTGCCAGCGTGACGCGATCAGACATCTTAGCCTGCATTCCGGTGTACGCAGCGGCCAGCAGAAACAGCAGGCTGACCCACCAAAACCATCTCAGTGTCGTGATTCGCGTGGGCGACCAGGTCAGCATGGCCCAGAATACCAGCGCAAAATTGGCGGCAGCACCGATCAGGGCCAGCAGATTATTAACGATATCGGCGAACGATCCGGCGCCAAACAAACCGGCCGTACCAAACCTTAGGGTAAAGTAGAAGGTCTCGATTCCGACGAGCGCTCGCCCACCGACCAGCTGCACTGCCGGTTGAATCATCGACGCCACAAACAGGCTCAATGCGAGAAAAAAGACACATCTGCTTAACATGGGATAGCTCCGCTTCGTCCGGACAGCCTCCACCGGACTCTTCTGCGTAAAAAATGCATCGGCATCTTTAGTCGTTTCTATATGTCTGCCGCTTATGGGAATCTACAACGACGATTGCAGATGACCGCCATCGACGACAATACTCGACCCCGTCATATAGCCGGATGCGTCAGACGCAAGCAGCAACAGTGCGCCATCCAGATCGGCAGGTTCGCCTATTCTGCGTTGCGGAATCCTGCCAATCATTTTTCGCCCGGATTCACCGTCGAAATGGTCTCGATTCATATCAGTGAGAATATAACCAGGGGCCAGTGCGTTGACCCGAATGCCGTAGCGCGCCCACTCCAGAGCGAGTGATCGCGTCATCTGCTCAAGACCGGCCTTCGACACCGCATAGGACATCAGCCCACCGGCGACCCGGCGACTCAGAATCGAGCTGATGTTGACAATGGCCCCCGGTTGGCTGGCGTCTATCAGCGCGCGACCAAATGCCCGTGCGACCAGCCAGGCACCCCTGAGATTCACATCGACAACGCCATCCCATTTTTCCGCGTCCAGGTCTACGGCAGCGGCGGGAACAGCGATGCCGGCGTTGTTGATCAGAATATCCGGCTGACCAAATGCCTCGCTAACATGCTGCAACTGGGTATCAACAGCATCACCAGAAGACACCTCAAGCGCCATGCGGAACAAGCGCTCGGCGCCCAATTGCTGTTCAAGCTCCAGCAATTTGGGGTTCGAGGCATTGCGTGCCGTGACAATCACGCGCGCTCCGGCCTGCACGAGTGTGGCCGCAAATCGCACGCCCAGGCCGCCTGAAGCCCCCGTCACAAGCGCGACACGTCCGCTCAAATCAAACGGTGTATTCTGGTACACGATCGCACGCCCAATTGCTCAACAGGGCCGGCATTTTATGCCATCCAACGCACTTGTGACCGGGAATTACTCCGGACTCGCAGGCAACGCAACCCTCGCCCGGAGCCTGTGCGTCGAAACAACAAACGTGATGCAGGTCTGATTTTCGTCTCTGACCAGCATCGGTATAAGCGCGCGCGCAGGGTTCGGAGTAGGCTGTGCGTCCCATCTTTGACGAGGAAAAAACATGCGAACTTCAATCCTGGCAGCGGGCATAGTGACCTGCTCGCTGGCTGTCAGCGGCTGCCAGACCGCGCCGGCGACC
>CAZYDV010000266.1:0-8574 GCA_964646405.1 uncultured Granulosicoccaceae bacterium
ACCGATGGCGGTGCCACAGACGGCGGCGGAGCTGATGGCGGCGCCACAGACGGCGGTGGTGCCGATGGTGGTGCCACAGACGGCGGTGGTGCCGATGGTGGTGCCACAGACGGCGGCGGTGTCGATGGTGGTGGTACCGACGGCGGTAGCACTGATGGTGGTGGCGCAGACGGCGGTGGCACTGATGGTGGTGGCACAGACGGCGGCGGTACTGATGGTGGTGGTACCGACGGCGGTGATGGTTCTGCCGCTTTGCAGCCAGACGGCGTTTTTGCCACTGATCTGACGTCCACTGAGGTCATTGCCGCGGGCGATCCGACAAACCCGAATTCGGGTGTTGCCAGTGGTGTCGCTGATATCATCATCGATCGCACCAATGGTGATGCGTTCGGATCGGTTCAATTGAGCAATTTCGTCGCCGATCGGGTCGACATCATGCTCGGGCCGGCCGGCACCAATGGCTTTATCGCGGTGGATCTTGAACATGTGGGCGGCAACCGCTGGGAAGTGCCAGCCGACCTGTCACAGGAACAGCGCGACATCCTGCTGCAGAACATCAATGTCGGCAATCTTTACGTACTCGCCTCCACTGATGAACAACCCAACGGCGTGCTGCGTCGACAGATCATCTCGCCAGAGGTGACGCGTGCTGACGGTGAAGTTACCGCCGCTGACGGCTCGAGTGCCGTCGGGATTCTCAATCTCAACCGCACCACACTGGACTATGCGATCACCTACAACACAGAAGGGGCCGGTACTCTGACCAGTGCCCATTTGCTGGAAGGCGATTTGTCCGGTGGCGAGACCGTCATTCGCGATCTGTCACAGCGTCCGAGCAATCCGGCACGTTTTTTCGACTACGGTACGTTTTCACCGGCCGAAGTGCAGGCGCTGGACAATGGGCTCTATTCGCTCGATGCGCACGACGTCGATGACAACTCGCTGTTACTGGTGCCGCTGAACTAGCAGCTGATGGCAATTGCCCGCCGGTGTCATTGACACCGGCGGGTTCACTATCCAGCACCCTTGGTCTCTATCTAGGGTTTACTGACTCGCGGCTGCTCTGAGGCAGGTTTTTAACGAGTTGTAGCTGGCCCCTCGTGGTTTGCCGTCGCGTCCAATCATCAGGTAGGCCTGGGTATCGATAGGGCGACAATATGCCTGTTGATCACAGCGATACTTGCCGCGTGTCAAAAAGCGCTGATAGGTATAGCCATTGAGGTGGTCTTCGTACATTTCGAGCGTGTACGGTGTTCGCGGGTTGTAGCGAAACTGGCGGGCAATGTGAAAGGCAAAAGTCCTCACGCCAAGCGGGTGGACGTAAATCTCCACTTCACTGAAAAAGGGGTCAAGCTCGGATAGCTCGGCCTCGAACTGTTTGCGCAGCGCTTTGCGCGTGCCGCCATCGGCAAGTTTGTCCGAGTACTTGCGCCACATCTGTACCGACAGCGCCGAGAGTTCCCGTAGCGGATCGTCGCGCTGGCGCAATGCCTCGACCGCCGCCGGTGAAATTTGTGTGATCAGAAAGTTCTGGCCGCGATTGTCCAGAGAGTCGA
The DNA here is from genome assembly GCA_964646405.1 of uncultured Granulosicoccaceae bacterium. Lineage (GTDB taxonomy): Bacteria > Pseudomonadota > Gammaproteobacteria > Granulosicoccales > Granulosicoccaceae > CAKZSB01. Next base: position 1,557 of record CAZYDV010000266.1, read on the forward strand.
TGAACTCCTCACCGTTAGCGGCGCGAATATAGCCCATCTGTCCATTGAACGCGTAGCGTCCCAGCGCCGCGAGTTTGCGCAGCGCGTGCTTGCGATCGGCACTATTGACAAGTAAGGGGGTACGCGCCCGAATAGCAGGGCTGTTCAAATAGCGCTGCCACAGTCCAATACCGACTTCGCGCGGGTGCAGAAGATCGTCGATATCATCCTGATAGTGCTCGTAGAGCGATGCGATCTGGGCGACCTGTTTAGCTGCGGCACACTCGGCGATAAACGGCTCGTGATAGAGCGATTTGATCGCGCTGCTGACGCGGGTGGCGGGGCTGTCGTAGCCACGCTTGCGGGTGGGTTGCCAGGTTGATTTTGGCGGTATGAACGGATCGCGAGGATCGGTTCCACCGCGCGGGAAGGTGAAGGCTTTGTTGTCCAGCAGTTTATCTACGGCAACGCGGATCGAGCGACCGAATTTTCGGCTCGTCAGGCAGCGGCTGGTATCGGAGTCGAGTGCTCGATCGGCAAGCTCGATCATCTGACGGGTCGCTTGTGGATCGCTGTCGTAGTGAAAAACCGGAGCGTCAAAAGAATCACAGGTATTGATGTTGTCGGCGTGACTGACACCGCTGTCGGCCACGGTATGCCAGCCGAGTGACTCAAGCATCTCGACGCGGCACTGCAACGGGTTTGCGTGTGCCGTCGTGATACCCAACAAGGATAAAAGAGCCAGATTGCAAAGCTGTGCACGGGGCGAGATCATGTGTTTCCTGATTTGGGCTCCGGCGGTTGCCCGGTAGCCGGTTTTTCGGGTTGCGCGTTGTCGTTGGGTGGCGCAGTGTCTACACTATCTGTGTGACTCGACTCTGGCTCGTGGAGTTCAAAGCGCGTAGCCGGAAGCCATGCACGAAATTCCTCGCCGTAGATATCCCAGACAGTCACAAACAGCGCCGCAATGATCGGGCCGATGATAAAACCTGACATACCGAACGTCAGCAATCCGCCCAGGGTGCTAAAAAATATCATCAGTTCGTGCAGCTGAGTGTCGTTGCCTACGAGCTTGGGACGCAGAATATTGTCAATGCTGCCGACCAGCACGCCACAGAAAATTGCCAGCGCGATGGCGGTGAAATATTCACCGTTTGCCAGCAGATAGAAAGTTGCCGGAATCCAGATCAGCGCCGCGCCGATACCGGGCACGACCGACAACAACATCATCGCCACACTCCATAGTAACGCCTGGGGAATGCCTGCGATTGCAAGCGCGCTGCCGGCGATCGCGCCCTGCAAAAAGCCGATGACCGCAGTACCCTTGAGCGTGGCCAGCGTGACAGATCGAAAGCGGTTGAGCAGCCGTTGCTCATGATCATCATCCAGCGGCAGGTAGAGCAGTATCCGGTACACCAGCTTATCGCCGTCCATCAGCAGAAAGAAAAAACTGTAGAGCACGATCAACGAGGTGAGCACCACATTGAAGGTCCCCACAGTGGCCGATTGCATAAACTCAAGCATGGCGCCGCTGGCCGAGTTGACCAGTGTTGACAATCGCTCGCGCAAAAATTCCTGATGGGGAAGCAGGCTGTCGTAGAACGGCAGTCCCTGTAGCCGCGCACTCAGCGCGCCCTCATCAGCCAGCAGGCTCTGCAGTTCGGGTAAACCGTGGCGCGCGAAAGCCTGCGCCTGGGAGGCGACAGTCAGCACCAGAAACACCAGTGGAATTAGAATGAACAACAGCACGATGACCAGCGTTGTCAGGGCGGCGATACCCCGCATGCCGCCGAGCCAGGTACACAGCCGGCGGTACAGTGGGTGAAATACGGCGGCGAATAAACCGGCCAAAAATATGGCTTCGAGAAAACGGCCGATGGTCGTCAGAAACAGCGCCGTAATGGCGCCAATGACAATCAGCAGCGCAGTTTTATTGACAATGGATTTTTCAGTCATCATGCAGGCTCGGGCGTCCACTGGTGGGGGAATTCCCGGCGGCTACTGTAACCGATCGAGGGTGACGTGTTGCACTGCACCTGGCAACCGGTACGGTGGCGAAATGGCAAGGCCCTGTTTAGCTCGCAGACAAGCGCGCGCGAAGAGCGCAAGCCGCAGCGCCTCAATGTTTAACCGTGCGCGGCCGGATAAAGCGCGCTGCTTCAGCCAGCTTTAAGTTTCGGTGTCGATAATGTCCCGCACACACCACCGCAGCGCGGCCACAGCCGGGAGGCCATGCCCATGTATTCGCAACCAGTGATGCTCAACGCCGCTCGTCGGTTTTCGCCCGGCGCGCTGTGCGCGATTGCCGTATTGATCTCGCAGGTTGCGGGTTGCGCGGCAACCAACCCCTACGCGGGTATTTTCAGTGCGGGCAGTTCAGGCTGTGGCGCTGCATCAACACTGGAGTCGCAAGGCGTGGGCGGCGAATGTCTCATGCAGCAACGAGAAGCTTACGAGCAGGCGCTTGGCGAGCTGACGGTGCAGGTGTTGCGATGATCAGTCGACGCGGGCGGCTTTTGCTCTGACAGCCAGTTGATGCTCCCGATAGATCACAAACAGTCCCGCGGCGACGACAAACGGCAGCCCGATCCAGACGTTGGTATCCGGGTACTCGCTGAAGATGACGGCGGCCGCAAGGCTTGCGACCGGAAAGGTTAGATACTCGAATGGCGCGACGGTAGAAGCCTCGCCGTAGCGCAGCGACTCTGCGACGCAGAACTGACCGAACCCACCGGCCAGCCCGCAACCGGTGATCAGCGCCCACTGTGCGGTACTCAGTATTGACCAGCCGAATGGCAGTGTCAGCAGTGCCAATAGCATCGTCACCAGCGAAAAGCTCATCACCGCCGAGCCACTGGTCTCGGTTCGGGTCAGCCGCCGCATGAAGATTTGTGCCAGCGCCCAGCAGCTTGCCGCCAGCAATGCCAGCACCGCACCCAGCGCGGCGCTGGCGTCGGGATTTGCGCTACCACCCAGCCGCGGCCAGATGATGATGCCGACGCCGACCATGCCCACGAGTATCGCCGCCCATCGGAAAATGCGGACCTGCTCGCCCAGCATCAGCCACGCCAGCGCCACGGTGATCAGAGGCATCACGAAGCCGATCGCGGTCGCCTCCGGCAACGGAATCAGCGTGATCGACACAAACCAGCACGACATTGAAAACCCCGCTGTCAGCGACCAGGCGAGGTGCTTGCGCGGCGCGCGCAGAGTAAATGTGCCGGCAAACCGACCGGCCAGAGCATAGACCAGCATGATCGCGATCAGTCCGATCAGCGCGCGAAAGAAAATGATCTGACCGATCGGTACATCGGGACTGAGCATCTTGATAAAGATCATCATGATCACGAAAGACACGATCGAGGAAATCTTGAAGCTGATGCCAAGTAGCGGACGCAATATGAATAGACCTTGGTGAGGGGGCGACACGACTGCCCAATGGACTAGCATAGTGGATACAATGCGCGTCCGGCGGTTTTATTGTCGGCGTTTGCCGCGCGGTTCCGGCCGCCGTGCTCGCCTGTTAGCCGTTGGCCGGTTCCCCGGTTTTCACTTGTCTTCTATCTCTGGAGCCCGCCTTTGTCATCGCTTGCGCGCCAGCGTCTGGCCCGTGTTCTGATCTTTATCGCGCCCGGCCTTTTTGCGGCAAACTACGTTGTCGGCAGGCTCGCACCCGGTACCATCGAACCCCACCTGCTGGCGTTTTTGCGCTGGCTTTTTGCACTGTTTCTGATGTTGTGTTTTGCCACGCCGGAGCTGCTTCGCCAATGGCCTGTATGGCGGCGTGAGTGGCGCGACATGCTGTTGCTCGGTGCGCTGGGCATGTGGATTTGTGGTGCGTTTGTCTACATCGGCGCGCACACCACTGAGGCAGTCAACATCGGATTGCTCTACGCGATAGCACCGGTGCTGATCGCCATTGCCACCGCGATCTGGTTTTCGGATACATTGCGTGGCTGGCAGTGGGCCGGATTGCTGCTGGCGCTCGCCGGCATGCTGATCATTGTGGTGCGTGGCTCGCTGTCTAACCTGCTGGCGGTGAGGTTCACCAGCGGTGATCTGTGGATTCTAACCGCGGTGGCAAGCTGGGTCGTCTACTCGCTGGTACTGCGCCAGCGCCCGAGTGTGCTCGGGCCATTTGCCCGGCTGACCCTGATTACCGCGGGTGGCGTTGTGGTGCTGCTGCCCTTCACGATTGCCGAGTTTGCGGTTGCCGGTGGGCCCGAGGACTGGAGTCGCGCGTTATGGCTGGCGCTGGTGGTCGCGTTGTTGCCGGGTTTCGGTGCCTATCAGGCCTATTCGTTCATGCAGCGAGAGCTGGGTACCGCGCAGGCTGGTATGGTGCTGTACCTCAGCCCGTTGTACACGGCGCTAATTGCGTGGTGGACGCTGGCCGAGGCGCCGCAGTGGTTTCACCTTGCCGGCGCGGCGCTAATTTTGCCGGGCATGTACCTGGCCAATCGAAAGGCGCGTTGAGCAGACCGCGCCAGCGGTTAACCCGTCAGCACCAGTAGCCAGATCATCAGCGCGTTGGCAAAGCCCAGAAATACGGCCGCAGAGCCGATGTCTTTGGCCTTTTTTGACAGCTCGTGGTACTCATCGCCCACCCGGTCTACAACCGATTCGACCGCCGAATTGAGCAGCTCGATGATCAGGATCAACACGATGCTGCCGAGCAGCAGTGCACGCTCAACGCCGCTGTCGCCCAGCCACAACCCCAGCGGGATCGTCACGGCGGCGATGACGAGCTCCTGTCTGAACGCGGCTTCGGTGCTGATCGCACTGACAAAGCCCTGATAAGAAAAACCGGCGGCGCGCACGATACGGTCGAGGCCGGTAGCGGTATTTTTCATGGTGCACCTGTGAGAGGTATTGCGATGGGACTGCGAGCGGCGATCTGGTGTGACAGAGTATGCCGGTTTTGCTGCGCGCGGTTGGCCGAGTGCGCATTTTTATCTGTCTCTATGATAAAGATTGGCGGAAATTTGACGCCAAACGAGTAATTCAGCATACCGGACAGAGCGTTGGCGTATGCCCAAAATTAGAGCAAATTCAGGGCGGGAAGGTGTCAGACAAAGCTTTGTCGATCAGTCAAATCGAAGGTGATCCCAACACGATCAGATTCCCTGCTGGCCGCGATGCCGAGCCGCTGGATGAGCAACGGATCCGATCCGAAGTCATTGATTCCATGGAGCAGGGCGTCATTGTCTGGTCAGACTGTGGCGTCTGTGAGTTGGTCAACTCACGTTACTACCGGCTGATGGGCGAGGGCCGTGACTACCTTCACGTCGGGATGCGTCGCAGCGACTACTTTGACGGACTGGTGCGCCGCGGTGATGCGACACCGGAAATGGTCGAGCGGCTCGAGGCCAGCCTGAACGCGCGGCAGCCCTTCAGTATCGAGCGCCAGGCGGGCTCCGGTGCCATGGTGGCGGTCTACATCAGGCCGATGCAGTCCGGCGGGCATGTCGTCACCTACACCGACATCACCGAGACGAAAAAGAGCCAGGAGGCTTTGTCCCGTGCGATGGAGCGTGCCGAGACCGCCGAGCGCAATGCGCGCGAGTCACTGGCCCAGGAGCAGGAGCGCCGTTCCGAGACACGCGCATTGTCGGAGCTCTCCGATTGGCTGCAATGCTGCAAATCGATCGACGAACTCTACGAGATCGTGCGCCAGGCTATGGGCTCGATGTTCGCGGGCTCCAGCGGCCAGCTTTTTATCTACAGCAACTCGCGCGATGTGCTGGACGGCGCAGTCACCTGGGGTGACATCGACCTGATTCGCAGCATTCAGCCACAGGATTGCTGGTCGCTGCGGCGCGGCCGTTTGTTTCACTACGGCGAGGGCGTGGTCAGGTACGCCTGCAATCACGTGCCTACCGACACCGTGCCAGATCGATATTTGTGTCTGCCCATCATTGCCCAGGGCGATACGGTCGGTATGCTGCACATCGCATTCGAAAACGATGCCCCTTCGGCGTTACCGATCGACGATAACCTGATTACGTTTGCCCAGCGCTGTTCCGAACAGATCAGTATGGCGATCGCCAACGTCAAGCTGCGAGACGAACTGCACGAGCAATCAACGCGTGATCCGCTGACCGGACTTTACAATCGGCGTTATTTTCTCGAGCGCAGTCGCGCCGCGATATCCTTAGTGGAACGCGACGGTGGCACACTGGCACTGATCTCACTCGACGCCGACAATTTCAAAACCTACAACGACAACTACGGTCACGATGCCGGTGACTATCTGCTCTGTGCGGTGGGTGAGTTGACGCGGCGTTTCTTCAACAACGACGAAGTTTGTTGCCGCATCGGTGGTGAGGAATTCTCCATACTGATTCCGGATTGTGCATCAGTTGATGCCGTTGAGCGCGCGGCTGAATTTATCGCATCGGTCGAGAGCTACGAATTCCGCTATCAGGGTCAGTTGTTGCCTACGGTCACGGTCTCGGCAGGCGTTGCGGCCTACCCGGAACACGCAGATAGCTTGCAGACGCTGTGTAAGCTCGCGGATATCGCAATGTATGACGCCAAGGAGCTTGGCAAGAATCGCGTCTGTCTGCCAAACAACAAAAAAGTCTAGATCGGGTCTAGAACTTTGCGTTCGGTGCCGGCGAATGCGGTGCCAGTGCCTGGACTTGTGGCGGGTAGAGGTCTGGCAGCGATGCGCTGATCGCGGTGTGCTTTACTCGCGGTTGTCGTTTAAATTGAATCCACAGGCTGGCGCCGGCCCAGCGCGACGTGCTTTCGGCGTAGAGCGCGCGCTCGAGCTTTTGAATTTCAGTGGCAAGTGTCGGGCTACATAATTGGGCCACCATACGAAGTCCGCAAATGTCGAGTTCGGGCCAGTGTGCGCGGGCCCACAGAATCAGTTGAACCCGTGCGTCGGGTGCCTGACCGGTGCGACAGGCTGTATGTAATCGCCGTGCGCTGAATTTAACCGTCCCGCGTTTACGGCCGATGCCGAACCACCACCCGCAGGCAACAGCCACGCACACCACTGCCGCAGCGCTGCCAATCCAGATACCTGATG
>CAZYDV010000267.1:0-8573 GCA_964646405.1 uncultured Granulosicoccaceae bacterium
GGCCCTTCACGACCCGGCCAACCAGTTGCCGCACAACTATACGGTGGCTCAGGCCTATCGCACCCCGATACCCGAAGAATTGTATCCCACCGCCTACATTCGCAACAGCGCCTGCGACTGGCTGAGCAATCAGGCACACGCAGACAATCCTTTTTTTGCGTTTGTCTCGTTCCCCGATCCGCACCACCCGTTCAACCCACCGGGCGCCTACTGGGATAAATACAAACCCGAGCAGTTCAGCGTTGATCGCCCCTGGTCGTCGCATCGCAACCCGACACCACCGATGCGCCACTGCCACGATGACTACCAGGCGGGTAACGAACCACCCTCACCCCAAACGGCATTCGTTGCAAGCGACGCTGAAGTTTGCGAGGCGATGGCGCTGACCGCCGGCATGATCGCGATGATCGACGATTCGATCGGTGCAATCGTACAGTCGCTAAAAGACAGCGGTCAGTTTGAAAACACCGTTATCGTATTTACATCGGATCATGGCGACTACATGGGCGACTACAACATGTTGTTGAAAGGCGCCCCCTCGATGCGCGGCATCAATCGAGTGCCGTTCATCTGGCGTGACCCGTCTCAAAAAGGGGTCGATGTGACACATGCGCTCGCCTCTACCCTCGATATCGCCCCGACCATTCTGGCACGCGCCAATGTCAAACCCTACTACGGCCTGCAGGGCGTCGACATTGCACCGGCGATATCCCGCGACGAAAGTTCGCGCGACAGCCTGATGATCGAGTACCAGGATGGTTTTGCACGTCTGGGTTTCGACACACCGGCCCGCGTTAGAACCCTGTTACACGACGGCTGGCGATTGACGGTATACAAAGGAGAAGACTGGGGAGAACTGTACAACCTGAACAACGATCCCGACGAATCCCACAACCTGTGGGACTCAGCCGCCGATGCCACCGAGAAAGCCAAATTGATGGCCCTGCTGACCGAGCAACTGATCGCCGCGATGGATGAGAGCCCGCGACCGCAACGGCTGGCTTGAGCCAACACCAAAAAAGGCTACCAAAGGACAATCGAGCCAGAATCTCGGCCAGACGAATACCCGTGATTTGGCAGTTCGCACGGGGACACGTTATCTTTGAGCACCAGTGTGAGCAAACCCAGCAGGCACGATGAATGGAAATGACCGCCAGTAGTCCAGCCCAACTCGCAACCGACTGGCTCAACCAATTCCAGACCGCTTTGAGCACAACCTCAAGCGCAGCACTGGAGCAACTTTTCGTACCGGACAGCTTCTGGCGCGATGCGCTGGCATTGACCTGGAATCTGGAAACTCACGAATCGAGTTCAGGAATCGCCAGTGCCCTGTGGCAAGCCGGCCGATCCGCCGGCCTTGCGTCACTCAAAACCGATGACAAGGCCCCGCACCCCGACCTTGTCAAGCGAGTGGGCAGAACCTGCGTCGAAGCCTATTTTACGTTCGAGACTGACATCGGCAATTGTCGCGGAATCGTCCGCCTCGTCTGCACCAATACCGAACAACAGATATGGCAGGCCTGGACGCTGCTCACTTGTCTGGAATCCCTAAAAGGTTTCGAGGAAAGCACCGGTGACAACCGACCGGCCGGGCAATCCTACTCACGCGATTTCCAGGGCCCTAACTGGCTCGACCAGCGGCGCCAGGCACAGAACTATGCCGAACGTGATCCAGCCGTACTCGTCGTTGGCGGCGGCCAGGCCGGGCTATCGATTGCCGCGCGCCTGACACAACTCGGCGTCGATACCCTGATCATCGACAAACACCAGCGCATCGGCGACAACTGGCGCAAACGCTACCACGCACTGACACTGCACAACCAGGTTCACGTCAATCACCTGCCCTACATGCCGTTCCCGCCAAACTGGCCGGTGTACATCCCGAAAGACAAGCTCGCCAACTGGTTTGAATGCTACGTCGAGGCGATGGAACTGAATTTTCTGACCGAACACGAATTGATCGGCGCAAGCTACGATGAGGCCAGTCAACGCTGGACGGCATATATTCGCCAGAGCGATGGTCAGATCAAAACACTGCAACCGCGACACATTGTCATGGCCCCCGGCGTCAGTGGTATTGCCAATCGCCCGGCGCTGCCCGGCATCAAAGATTTTACCGGCGACACGATGCATTCGAGTGAATACCGGGATGGCGAGGACTGGCGCGGCAAATCGGCTATCGTGATCGGCACCGGCAACAGCGGTCACGATGTGGCGCAGGATCTCGCCTCCAGTGGTGCTGCCGTCACCATGATACAACGCAGCTCGTCCTTAATTGTCAGCATCGAACCCAGCGCTCAGTTGCCCTATGCCGTCTACGATGGCAGCCGCTCGCTGGAAGACACCGATCTGATCGCCGTGTCGATGCCGATGCCATTGATGCGAGAGGCTCACATCGAGTACACCAAACAGTCGCACAAGCTCGATGCAGAACTGCTGACCAGACTCGACAACATCGGCTTCAAGCTGGACCCGCCCGATAATCACAGCGGCTGGCAGTTCAAGTACCTGACGCGTGGCGGCGGTTACTACTTCAACGTTGGCTGTTCGGACATGCTGATCGATGGTCAGGTCAAACTGCGTCAGTTCGATATGATCGATACCTTTACCGCGCACGGGCTCAAGCTCACGAACGACGAAGAGATACCGGCCGAGCTGGTGGTATTGGCCACCGGTTATCGACCACAGGAAGAATTGATCGAGAACCTGTTTGGTTCAGAAGTGAAAGAACGTGTGGGTCCGATATGGGGTTACGGTGATGGCCTTGAACTGCGCAATATGTACTGCCGAACCGGCCAGCCCGGATTGTGGTTTATTGAAGGCAGCTTTGCGCAATGTCGTATCAATTCAAAATTCCTTGCACTGCAGATCAAGGCGTTTGAAGAAGGCTTGCGCCGGCATGAACAACAGTAACCCGTTAAATCTATCGCTATAAAAACTGCACCCAGGTAAATCACATGACCGCCTATCTCATCGTCCGCGCCGAAGTGCCACAAACTGATCACGACGCCTTTGATCACTGGTACGAAAACGAACATCTACCCGATGCCAAAGCCGCATTCAAGGCATTGAGTGCCAGTCGGGGCTGGAGCGCGGAGACCCAAGGCGTGCACTTCGCGTTCTACGAATTTCCCGATCTGCAAAAAGCAGAGTCAGTGGTTAGTTCAACACAGATTCAAACCCTGATCGCAGAATTCGACCGCGTATGGCAGGGGCGCGTGACGCGAACGCGCGACATCGTCGAGATCAGTCAAGCGATATAACAAGCGACACCACCATGCCTCCACAGAATCTTCATTACTCTGACACAGGAACCGGCAATCTATCGCTGGTGCTGGTCCATGGCTTCACCTGTGATCACACCGACTGGCAGAAGCAGATCGATTCATTGCAAGACCGATTCAGAGTCATTGCCGTTGATCTGAACGGACACGGTCGCACCCCACAGGGCGCACCAGACCCAGCCGCCATGGGCGACGAACTCGCCACGCTCATTAGTCAACTGAAACTGCAACGCCCCGTACTGGCGGGCCACAGCATGGGTACCCGGGTGATTGCACAGGCCGCCAGGCAAACACCAACGGCAGGGTTGATCATGGTCGACGGCTCCCGCGGTGCGAGCACACCTGAACAGCTGAAACGCGTACTGGCTATTAGAGACACACAGGACTACCAGACTTACGCAAAGAATTTATTTGGCCAGATGTTCACATCCCGCATCGATCCGGCCACTCGCCAGCGAATCATTCAGCGCGCCGCCAACCTGGATCCAGAATGGGCAATGACACTGCACGCCAACGTTGCAGCGTTCGATTTGCAACACCTGCCGCAAGCGCTCTCTGCAGTCACCGCCCCGATGCTGGTTATACAATGCACCACACGCGGGGACGATGGCAGCCGGCAATCATTGCAGCCGGGCGATACCAGCACTGCCTACACGGACTTTCTCGCGACCTTTTTCGGCGACGAACGATCGGCAGTAAAAATCATACCGAGCACCAGCCACTTTCCGCAGATTGAAGCCGCTGACGCATTGAGCACATTGATCGGTGATTTTTGCGAGGTCTGTGCTGCCGGGTAACGTGGAAACCCGAGCTGATACAGGCTTCGAAAATCCAATCGAACACAGGTAAGATGACTGCACTGGCTGCTCCCGAAGGAGCACCTGTTTCCCGCGCCAAGGACTCTGTGCAATGCTGCCTGTTCTCAATATCTCCGCCTATCTCAATGCACCGGACAGTGCCGATGCCGCCGAGTTTGTGGAGTTGCTGCGCGAGACCTGCCACGGCCCGGGCTTTTTTTATCTCACCGGTCACGGCATCGACGCGCAACTGGATGCCGACACACTGGCGATCGCACGTCGCTTTTTTGCATTGCCATTGAATGAGAGAGAAGCCATCGCAATTGGCAAGTCACCCCACTTTCGCGGCTATACCCTGCTGAAAAACGAAATGACCAACGGCAAAGTCGACTGGCGCGACCAGATCGACATTGGTCCCGAGGAAACAGCACCAGTCACCGGCCCGCAAGACCCGCCGTGGCTGAACCTGCGTGGCCCGAACCAGTGGCCTGCCAGCCTGCCCACCATGGCCGCTACCGTTGACACGTGGATGCAACACATTCAGCCGGTGGGCATGGCGTTGATGCAGGCACTGGCGCGTGGCCTTGGCCAGTCAGCCCACTACTTCGACGATCGCATGTCACCCGATCCCTACACCCGAGTGAAGATTATTCGCTACCCGGCTCAACCAGACGATGGCGGCAGTGGTCAGGGGCTGGGCTTGCATCACGACTCCGGCATCATGACGTTCATTCTGCAGGACGAAGTGCCGGGGTTGCAGGTGATGAGTGAAGGGCGCCTGACCGACGTTGAGCCCATGGCGGGTGCTTACGTGGTCAACCTGGGCGAAATGATGCAGTCGGCGACCAACGGCTACCTGCGTGCCACGAAACATCAGGTTGTCAGTCCACCTCCGGGCAGGCAGCGCATATCCATTGCGTATTTCATGAATCCCAGGCTCGACGCCCGCTTCGAACCGATTCCGCTGCCCCTGCAACTGGCCGCCAGCGCACCGGGCGGACAGAACATCGATCCCGCCGATCCGGTGTTCGCAACCTTTGGCGCCAATACGCTGAAAATCCGCATGCGCTCTCATCCTGATGTCACCGCCAACTACTATGCCGACGTCGAACTCTCCGACCTTGCCTAGCCATCTGCGACCATCGGAAATTCCATGCTGCTAAGTGATAAAACCCTGCTAGTGACCGGAGCCGGTCGCGGCATCGGCGCTGAAATCGTCAAGACCGCACTACGCGAAGGTGCTTACGTTGTGGCGCACGCCGGCAGAACTGCCAGTGAAGACACGGCGCCAGACTCAGATCGGCTGCACCCCCTCACCGGTGACCTCACCGAGCAGGCAGCGCTCGATGCGATATGGCAAAAGGCGGTCGCCTGGCGCGGACGTATCGACGTGCTGGTCAACAACGCAGGCATCTATGCCGCCTCTCCGCTGCAGCCACTGGCTGACTGGCAATCTGGCTGGCAGGCCAATCTTGCCCTCAACCTCGAAGCCCCGGCAGCGCTGTGCCGACATGCGATCGAACATTTTTCCAATACCGGCGAAGGCATCATCATCAACATGGCCAGCCGTTCCAGCCATCGCGGCGACGACGCCGATCATCTGGCCTACGGTGCAGCCAAGGGCGGATTGCTCGCGCTGACCAAAGGCATCGCCCGCAGCTACGCCGACAGCGGCACACTGGCCTACGCCATTGCACCCGCCTGGGTTCGCACCGAAATGGCAGAACAACACATCGCAAGTGTGGGCGAGGCCAACATCACCGCCGCCCTGCCGATGCGCGAGATTACGCCCCCGTCCGACATCGCAGAAACCGTGGCGTTTCTCGCCTCCGGTCGCGCGCGCCACGCCACTGGCTGCACCATCGATATCACCGGCGCGGACTACGTCAGATGAAACCGGAACCGCACAATCCCGCAAAATGGCAGGGCCCGATGGTATGGGATGGCAGCGGCCTGGCACACGACGATCAGTGGCTAACCGCACTATCACCTGCCGACATCGAACAGTTGATGCAGGCCGTTCAACACACGTATAGAACAGGCAAACCGATAGCGGAGCTTACCCGTCACGACTTTGCACTTGGGCCGTTAGGTGATCGCCTGCTCGCACTGCGCGAACAGGTGCTTAATGGTTGTGGCTATGTCGTACTGCGCGGCCTGCCTGCCGACACGATGCACGATGAGGACCTGATCAGAGCCTATTGGGGCATTGGAACCTTTTTCGGCGACCCGGTATCGCAAAACGCCGCGGGCCACTTGCTGGGCCACGTAATCGATCAGCGCCAAACAGAATCCGCCAGCACGCGACTCTACCAGACCAGCCGCGCTCAGCCCTTTCACTCAGACTCATGTGATATTGTCGGGCTACTGTGTCTTCGCCAGGCAAAATCCGGCGGTGGCAGCGCGATTGCCAGCGCTGCTGCTATTCACAACTATCTGCTCGAACACGATCCGGCAGCATTACAAACACTCTACGGCGAGTTTCAGTGCGATCGCTATGGTGAAATCCCGACCGGTAAACTGCCTCACTACACTGTTCACGTGTACAACAAGGTTGCCGATGCCCTGGTCTGTTGCGGTATGGACCCGGATATCCGTTCAGCACAGCGCCTGGATAACATCGAACCATTATCACGCGCGCAGCTACACGCACTGGACCGATTTCAGCAAGTCGCTCGTTCACTGGCATTGAACATGACACTGAAACGCGGCGACGTACAACTGGTCAACAACCTCACCGTAGTACACGCCAGAAACGAATTCACCGACCACCAGGCAGCCGAACGCAGACGCTATATGGTCCGCTTGTGGTTATCATCACCACTGGGCAGGCAATTGCCGGAGTTTCTTGCGGAGCGCTGGGGGAATATCGAGGTGGGTAGTATTCGGGGTGGAATCAAAGTGCCGGGGGCTTGCCCGACTGCTAATCTCAACCCGGATCTGGTTTGAGATTTTACGTATGCACCCTGGTCGCGCCGCTACAAACGGTATACAGAGCCAACCAGAAGCAGTCTACTAGTACGATGTTTACCAAATCCACTGTCTTCACAACCAGTCTTCACCGGTCAACTGTGCAGGGTGCACAGGCCATGCACTTTGCCAATGCCTCATCAGATTGAACTATTTGAGTAATTGACACGCCGATAGCCCTATGGCAGCTTTCGGCCAACAGCTGCCATTCACTGACCAGCATCCGGCAATCATAATGAGTCCTGAAAATCCATAGAATCGATGCGACTTGTCTCCTCTAAGTGAATACCAACCTTATTTAGCAACTAAACTCTGTGCAAATGGACGGCATCTTTAGCGTAAGAATGTATACTAGGCAGGAAAGAGCTATGCTAGTTTTAAATAATGACAATCGACAATGAGAGCGATGTTGAGCAAAAATTGATTTGGCAATTGTTAACCACGCCAATACCCGAGGGACTTGGATACACGCCACCGGATATCAAGACCAAACCGAATATACGACGGTTTTCTATAGGTAAAGGAAAATCCCAGAAGCTCCACTACCCTGACTACGTTGTAGTAATTTCTGGATTGCCAGTTCTGATCGTAGAGGCAAAGACTCCCGGCGCGGACATTGAAAATGCACTATTTGAAGGGAGACTTTACGCTAGTGAATTAAACTCTCTATATCCTCACGGCGAAAACCCCTGCACCAGAGTGCTAGCTTGCAATGGCGAATCTCTGGCATGGACAAGGCATGATCAAGCAGAAAGAGAAGGATTAATCGCAATACAAGCCGCTAACTCCAGCGATAGACATTTCTCATGTTTGGTAGATTCGTTTTCGCGCGCTTCATCTCAACAAGATGCCGATAAGTTAAGACGCTTACGATCGAACAATGTCAAATACAGAAGACCAGTTAGTTTAGTCGGTGGTAGTGCTTTTCAAAGCGAAAGACTTCCTCAGAATACTTTTGGTGCAACCATAGCTGGAGACTATGGGCGAATATTCAATCCAATTTCTAGCAATGACAGGAAACGCATTGCTGAAAAGGCCTATATTCGATCCACGGCTCGAAGTCGTCATATTGAACCTATAGACAGAATGATACGTAACGCCGTTGCGCCAAGCGTGCGTCGAATACAAGTAATAAAAGATAGCTCAAATCCAATCGAGGTCACTCAAACATTCGAGAACCCCAAGAGTCTTGAAGATCAGCTTCTCTTACTAGTTGGAAGTGTAGGTGCAGGCAAATCAACATTTGTAGACCATTTTTCTCTCGTTGCTCTTTCTAAAGAAATTAGACTACAAACTGTATGGTTACGTATTAATTTAAATGATGCGCCTCTGGACACAGAAACAGCATACGAATGGATCTACGAAAAAATAATCCAAGGGTTGCGTGATGAGTTTCCGCAAACCAACTTTAATGAAATGGAATTTCTACAAAAAGTGTATTCTAGGGAGTTAAAGGGCTTCCAGCAAGCCCCCTCTGTCAGGATAGTTGCAGCCTCTCATTGAGAGAACTCTTATAATCGAG
>CAZYDV010000268.1:0-7127 GCA_964646405.1 uncultured Granulosicoccaceae bacterium
CGGTTACGTCGGCACAGTAGAGCGCCTCGCGCTCGCCACCATGGGTTTGCACCTGGCAGCTCTGCAGCTCGTATTCGTCACCTTCGAAAAACAGAATTCGCTGATAGGCCAGCGCCGACAAACCATCGATCAACAGGCCGTCGACAAGCTTGTGGGTTTCGGCCTGCAGAATCGGGAAGGTCTCGGTGGGATATTGCACGCAGCGAAAACCCGCCAACTGTGCCGGCGACGTCACCACAGCGTCGTATTCCGGCCCGATGACGATCCGCAGTACATCGGCATCCATCAGGCTGCCATAGCTAAATAGAGGTTGATTCATCGATAGCCCGCTGGGCAGAAAAACGAAGCGCACGTTGCCGTTCGCGCAGGGGGGCGCATGCTACCAAGTGCCGCCGCCGTTTCACAAGCCCTGGCGAGCTAAAAAAGTCATTTGGGGGGAAGCTGTTGTCGGGTTGACCGTTGCGACGATGGAGATCTGGTTTCAATACACGCCGATGGTGCGAGATCGACAGCGTTGAGCGGACAGGCTGCGCGCGCAAGCTGTGCGGGCAAGCTTAACGCGCCAGTGCCCGGATCGGAGATCTGGTCCCACCAAAGGCTTTCGGTGGGTCCCGACCAGGTCGAGTGAACAAGCCGTGTGGGAGAGTGCTACTGCGCCGTCTTCGCCATCGCGTAGACGATGTCGTTCTCGCGCCACAGATTCACTTCGATACCGGACATCTCTACCACCTCACTCTCCATAGCCTCCAGGTTGCCGGAGTATGGTGTCACGAAAAGACTGTATTGCTGCTTCGACTCCGGATCACTGAATTTCAGGTGCGCAGCCAGATTTCCACTGATGGTGCAATAGCGTCCGCCGAGCAATGCGAGCTTGCCAAATACGGGGTTATCGGGCAGTTCGATATTGAATGGCAGCTTGCCGAGTCCGGACTGCAGCGTGTCGATCCTTCCGGCCTCGACGTCGAGCTGTAGCTTTGTGATGTGATTCATGGCTGCTTCGCGCAGCGCCAGCGACGTGCGTTGCGTCACCAGCGAGCGCTGATGCATCAACACGATCACGGCCAGCATCACCATAGCAGCCACAGCGTAGGCTGGCACAAAACGCCACCGCCGCGCCTTGCGGGACGTGTCCAGTATCAGTTCCAGCCGGTCGGCGGGAAGCGCGCGCGCCTGGTAATGGTCGACGATCTTTTGATCCACGCCTTTCATTCCTGATCTCTCCCCCTGGGCTTGAGTTCAACCACATCGGCCGTGCCCAGTTTGTCACCCTCGGTGTTCATCCAGCGCCGCAGCCGGGTTTTGGATCGGTGCAGCATGCTCAACACAGTGCCACGCACGCTGCCAGTCATACTGGCGATCTCCTCAGCGGTATAGCCTTCGACTACCGACAGATACAGCGCCTCGCGCTCGACGTCTCGCAGCCGATCGAGCATCAGTTCGACGATCTCGGCATCCATCAGCGAAGACTCGAAACTCTCAAGCCCGGCATCCATGGTCGACTCGACAAACTCGTCAAAGCGGATCTTGCGTGCACGCCGGTACTGGTCGATGTACAGATTGCGTATCGTGCGGAACAACAACGGCTTGTCTGGCGAGCGGCCATAGCGACGCTCGAGCCGAATCCATGCGTCGTGGACCAGGTCCTCTGAGTCCTGCTGATTGGCTGACAGCGACATCGCATAGCGATAACCGGCATTCAGGAATTCGATATCCGAATTGCGCTTTTTACCGAACATCAGTGCGCGCACCCAGCCAGTATCGGCATCGCGATGCCCGTACCAGGCCTGTGGTCTATTCGTGTTTTCATGTCAGCACAAACGAGTGGTGATTGACTTTGATTGCAGCGCCAAATCGTGCGCAGATCACAGTCGTCGGCAGATCTTAGCCGCGCCGATTGCCTCTCAGCGACGCTTAAAACACCACGCGACGATACAGTTACAATAGACCGATGAGCAATCGCGTACTCACTCCGATCACCCAGGCCATGCAGGAAGGCGCACTGACACGCCGCGAGTTGAAGGCGCTGATGCAGCGCTCCGACGGGCCGGCGCTGTGGCGGCTGGCGATCTGGTTTGCCACCCTGACCGCCACCGGCACACTGGTGTGGCTTGCGATGGGCAGTGGGTGGCTTTTGCCGGCGATGTTCGTGCACGGCATTGTGCTGGTCCATCATTTCTCGCTGCAACATGAGTGCATTCACTACACCGCGTTCAAAACTCGCTGGCTCAACGACTGGGTCGGCAACTATTGCGGATTCGTGATCATGCTGCCGAATCGTTTCTTTCGCTACGAACACTGCGACCACCACACCCACACGCAACTGACCGGCAAGGATCCGGAGATGATCCCGATGCCAGCGACTTTCTCCGAATACCTGCTGTATCTGTCGAGCTGGCCGTATTGGCGAGCCAAATTTACCGAACTATGGCGCCATGTGGGTGGACAACTGAGCCCGGCAGAGAAACGATTCTTTCCGCGTGAAGAGTACGCTGCGGTATTCCTGGAGGCGCGCATCATGGCCGCAGTCTACGCGGCCATTTTACTGATCTGCATCGTGTTCAACTGGTGGGCTCCACTTTGGTACTGGTGGTTGCCGGTGGTGCTGGGCGAGCCGGTGATGCGCGCCATCCGCATGACAGAGCATGTCGGCCGCCCCGCGCAGGCGGACATGAAAATCAATACACGCAGCAATCTTGTGTCTCTGCCGTGGCGCTTTCTGTGCTGGAACATGAACTACCACGCAGAACATCACTACGCAGCCTCAGTGCCGTTCCATGCACTACCACGGCTGCACCGCAAGCTCGATGGCTTCGTCCACGTAGAGCCTGCCGGCTACTGGGGGGCGCACCGGGATATTCTGAGACAGTTGCGCGCCCGTGCGACTGCCAAGACAGCGGGCGAGTGAGCGCACGCAGGTGAGTGAAGCAGACTGGGAAGACCTGATCGCGGTCGCCGACCTGGAGCCCAATGACGCGACGCCAGTCGATTATCGCAATCGCGCGCTGGCGGTCTACGACACCAAAGACGGTATCACCGTCAGCGATGCGCGCTGCCCGCATGCCGGCGCCGATCTGTGCGACGGCTACTTCGACGGCACACACATCGAATGCCCACTGCACCAGGGGCTGTTCGACGCCCGCACCGGCGCGGCGTGTGCCGCACCCGCCACCCGCCCGCTGCGCATGATCGCATCACGCGTGATCGACGGCATGGTGCAGATTCGTCGCTGAGTCACTTGTGGCGGGAGCAGATCTGCGATCGGGAAATTAGCGTGTCCGGCGCATTTCCCCGCACGGCTTATTTGCTCGACGAAAACGGTTGCCCAGCGGGAGCAACACCGATGCACCTGCAGGTTCCTAGATTTTGTCCACCCAGTTCGCGCGACGCTTTTCGTTGAATGCCGCGACCCCTTCTTTGCCTTCCTCGCTGCGGATGCAAGTGGCAAAGGCTGATGCGGCCTGTTCGATCACGTCTTCCGGTTTGCCCAGCAGACTATCGAGGAATATCCCTTTGGTCACCGCATTGGCGTGTGGTGCACAGCGCGCGATCAAATTCAGCATCTGTGTCAATCGCGCCTCGAGTGGCTCACCGGCGGCGTGAACTTCATCAACCAGATTGATCCGCTGCGCCGCGTCACCGTCCAGACGCATACCGGTCAGTGCCAGCCGACGAGACGCTGCAAGCCCGATGCGGCCTGCCACATACGGGGCAATCTGCGCCGGTGGCAGCCCGAGGCTGGTCTCAGACAATGAGAACAGCGCCGCCGGGCTAGCCAGCACCAGATCGGCGCAGCAGGTCATGCCAAAGCCGCCGCCGAACGCTGGCCCTTCGACCACCGCGACCACCGCTTTGGGAAATCGGTTCAGCTTCGCGTACAGATCTCCCACCTTGCGATTCATCCGCACCAGCGGATCGCCGTCGACATCGGCCGGCTGATCCAGCAGTGCCAGCGCGGATTTGAGATCGGCGCCGGCGCAAAACGCCCCGTTGGCGCCGCGCAGCACCAGTGATCGGATCGACCAGTCGGCGGCAGCGGCCTCGAGCACGCTATCGAGTTCGGCCATGAGCTGATCGGTCAGTGCGTTTTTGGTCGGCGCGTGATCGAGGGTTGCGGTCAGATGCGGGCCACTTGCGGCAAGCTGAATGCGTTGCAGCGACAGAGACGACAGTGAGTCAAACATGCGATTGGCTTCCGGTGTGGTGTCGACAGCCATAGTAGCAAGCGCGGCGACGAATCAGGTTGCCGGAATCGTTAGAGAAAAGAACGCCCTGATGGACAGGGCGTAGTGAACATCCATGAACTACAACAGCCTTGCAAGAGTGTGTCGCGAGACATCTCTATTTTTTTAATTGTGAAACCGAAACCTTGGCAATTGCCTACATCAAAGCTGTGATTGCAGCCCAATTGTAAAGTTTTGTCAGCCGTTCACTACTTGCCAATCATTACTCAATTGCGGTGCCACCGGGGGGTCGACCGTTTCACGGTCTCGCCGATCGGGCCCACCCGTGCCGGCGCAAAGATTACACTTGCCGTCTAGTGCTGTACATACATACAGTTTTTGCTACCATAACACCTGTCAGCGCAGCCGCCCCCAACAAGAGGTGGCCATGAACCCCAAACAACAACAATTCATTCTCAGATTTTGTCAGCAATTGGCCAGCGTCATTCAGGCTTGCGAGCACAACGAATCGGCAGAGATCGAAATCGGCCGTCGCCATGTTGGCAAACATCAGGTCAAGGTCAAGCTATTGGCAGAGCGAGAGAAGGGATTTGCCGCTCCGATAGGCTCACACGGGAGCCGCAGCGGTGCAACAGTCAATGAGGACGATACAACAGAAAATAACGACTGGTAGTTGACACGGTGCAGCGCCAAGACCGCAGCACCGAACAGCAGCCCCCGAATCGGGGGCTGCCATGAGCCTTGTCAGCCCATTTTCTTGGCAAGATTCTTCTTGGTGGTCGCGACGGATTCGGCGTTTGCAGCCTTCACAACCTTGCGGGTGGTCATCTTCACCTCGGCAATTTCCGGAATCTCCGGCAGGTCTTCGACCTTGCGGCGCTCGACGTCGAGCATCGATTCCAGCTCCAGAATGCGAGCCATCAGATCCTGACCCACGCGCTGGCGCTCTTTGACCAACATCTTCTCCAGTGTGACGATTCTCTCGCGAAGCTCTCTGTCGGTCGATTCGTACTCGGAGATGGTCGCGCGCAGCATCGCCATTTCACGCTCGCCTGCCGCACCATCGGCACGTGCCTGATCGAGTTCTTTGGCTGTCGCGTTCAGCGAATCCTGCAGTTTGCGGGCCTCGGCCTGAGCGTCACCCATCTGCCCCTGCAAGCCTTCGATTTCCTTTTTCAGTGAGCTGATTTCAAGCCCCTGAACTTTGATATCGGTGGCGCGAACATTGAGTTCGTCTTTGGCAGCAGCCAACTGTTTTTCGATATCTTTCTGCTGCTGCGCAGCTTTGGCCATCTCGCTTTTGGCATCAGCCAATTGCGATTTCTGCTGTTCGAGCAATCGCTCGAGTTCAATGATGCGCTGGTCACTGCAATTGGCGGACTCGTGAAGCTTGGCGTACAGAACGCCAATCTCTTTCTCAATCTTGTTCCGCTCGCCGGAGGTCAATCGTGCGTGCATGGTTCTGCCTGTTTTACCCGAGGTGGAGGTGAAAATCGCGACGCCAGTGGCGCGCGCCGGAAGGATTGGCTTATCGAACTGCCCGCTCAACAACCCCTCCTGTTCAACCATGTAACGTCAGATTTGTAAGGAGCTGAACAATATTTACACACACTGGAGATTCAGGATACAGGTTCTTGTTATTACTAAGAAAACCCAACCAGCGCTGATTTGCCGAATGTGTCGCAAAAGTCCACTGCAAGCCGCCTGCCTGGCACCGTGAGCACCATCAATGCAATGCGGCAGTTCAGATCTTGCCCCCCCCTTACTGGATCGTCGGGGCAGGAACAACAGTGCCGGCGAATGACCATTTATGGATGGTTTGTGAACTATGGAAACTTCCCGACCCGGGCAGTCGCAAGTAAGGTCAATTACGCATAGGATAGCCATCGCCGCACCGCTGAAGTAGCGACCAGACGGGCTGTGTGGCCGGGCTCACGACGCAGCTCGACTTCCACGATCAAGGACTAAAACAATGAGTGTTATCGCTTGCCTCCTCATCTCTGCCATCTGCTTTACGATCATCGCCAGAAGAGAAGACCCCACCTTGTAGCACCCGGTAAAATCGATGCCTGGCGGCCGTTGGCGCGCCAGGCATTTCCCGCTGTCGTGCTACAATTGCCGGCCACGTATCTAACCCCCTACCCGCTTGCTAACCCAAATTCTCATCGCCGCACTGCTGGTGCTGCTGCCGATTTACTATTTAACTGTTCGACCCTGGCTGCGACTCACCGAGCTGCGTAACAGAGCAGTCCAGGACGGCGGCACACAGATCGCACTCAAGCTGTCTGTGGCATCGGCACCGATGCCAATGGTCAAGTACCGCAACCGGCTTTTCCCGCGCCTGTACCTCTACGATGATCGCATCGAGTATCACATACTGACGAACAAGGTTGTGCCATTCTCCGAGATGGACGCTATCGAACTTGGCAATCGTTCGATGTTTACCTACACACTGACCATACTCACCGGTGGAGACAGCCCCACCACAACCGTGTTCAGCATGAATCCGGACAGCGCCGAGCAATGCTGGCAGCTACTCAGAAACCGATGCGATATTGCCGATAAACGGATTCCCTGGTCCTGACCTATCGACCAAGCCGTTTGAGCGCCGTCGAGTAGCAAGCCAGCCATCTAAAGGTATTGTGCTCAGGGGTAAACTAAGACGAGTGTGCTGACTTAAATGAATGCACAGGCCTGGTAGAAACCGCCCGCAGCCGACTGCGTCTGCAGCGATAGTGTTTGTTCCTTGCTCACGCTGCGGGTTTCCAGTAGGCGGCGCGACAAGGCGCGGCGCACCCCGGATTGGCGTGAGACCTCGCACTCAACAAAAGAAAACCCGACACGTAAGCGAGTGCACACCCACCACCAGAAAACCCGACGCGTCAGCAAGACACACCCAACACCAGAAAACCCGACGCGTCAGCGACGCACACCCACCACCAGAAA
>CAZYDV010000268.1:7227-8567 GCA_964646405.1 uncultured Granulosicoccaceae bacterium
AACCCGACGCGTCAGCGAGGCACACCCAACACCAGAAAACCCGACGCGTCAGCGAGGACACACCCCGCCCTATGCGCTAAATCAACGACCAGTTCTGCTGCAAAAGACGAATCAACTCGGCAGTTGTTTGCAGACGTTCCGCCGCTTGTTTTTTCAAACACTTCATCACAGTGTCTTCCAGCATCGGCGGCACATTGGCAGTCAACTCAGACGGCTTGGGGGGCTCGTCGTTCAGCGTGCTCTGGATGACCTCGTCTATCATCTCGCCCTGAGCTGGCGTGCGGCCGGTGATCGCCTCGTATAGTACGACGCCGAGACTATAGATGTCGGTGCGTGAATCGATCACCGGATCGCGCTCGATCTGCTCGGGTGACATATAGAACAATGTGCCCTGCAATTTCTGATGCCCGGTCATCGCCTGGTCGGCCGCCTCGTGACTGGGCACTTCGTCCTCGATCGGCGATTGCCCGCCGTCCTTATTCCAGACCTTGGCAAGCCCCCAGTCCAGCAACAGCACCTCGCCGTAGGGGCCGATCAGGATATTCTCGGGTTTTACATCGCGATGGATTACGCCGTGCGAGTGTGCACACTGCAGCGCATTCGCCACCTGCACGATGATTTCAACCAGCTGACCCAGATCATAGCGCTCTCGATAATCGAAGATCTCGCGCAGCGTATAGCCGTGCACGAGCTTCATCGTGAAGTAATAGCGCCCCTTATTGTCGCGCCCGAGTTCGTAAGTGGGAACGGTGTTGGGGTGCTGCAATATCGCGGAAATTCGCGCCTCGCGCAACAGGCGCTTCTGTTCTATCACATCGTCGGCAAATTCAGGCAGCAAAGACTTGTAGCAAATTACCCGATTGAGCTGCATGTCCTTGCAGGACTGGATCAGCGACTTGCCACCACGCGCGATCGTTTTGAAATACGCATAGCGAAAGTTCGGGTCTATCTTCTGCGCCAGATCCTTGTCCGTCTGCTCGATGAAGAGCGTGGTCTGATCAGGTAGCTTCAGTTTCGGATATTCGCTCATATCACATCACCTGTCTGGCCCGATAAATAAAGTGTACTGCAATCGCGGCATTGCACAACGCGTGCTCCATCACTTTGACCATCCCCTAACGCAAAAATCCCCGCACCGGGCGGGGATTTTTCAATGCTTCCGGCAAACACTGCAGCGCTGCAGTGTTGCCTGTCCACGATGCCTGAACTACGCCAGCGCTTCGCTGGTGGTTTTGATGATTGCCGCAGCCACTTTGTAAGGATCAGCGTTTGAGGCGGGACGGCGATCTTCCAGGCGGCCTTTCCAGCCATCTTCGATCGTACCGACGGGAATTCGAATC
>CAZYDV010000269.1:0-8562 GCA_964646405.1 uncultured Granulosicoccaceae bacterium
GGATAAACGGTTCGGCATCCGGCTCGCGCCAGGGATAGGCAGATTCCTCAGTCATAGCGGCGATCGATTCGGAGGGGAGATCGAGCTGGGCATGCGATGGCCCGGCTCACAAAGAGGGTTGCACCGGGTTGGCAGCACACGCCAACCCGGCCATCACGACGGATCAGTTACCGGCTTTGAACTTAGTCCAAACCCGGGTTCTGGCGCGTTCAATCTTCGGCGGTACGACGCTCAATGTGTACATCTGGGACACGGCGTCCGCCGGCGGAAACGCCGCCACACTGCTGGTCACAGCCTCATCAATCAACGGGATGGCATCCTGATTGGCAGTCGCGTACCAGGTAAAGTTACTGTCGCCGGCACCGACTTCGGGGCGCATCATGTAATTCAGGAACTTGTAGGCGTTCTCAATGTTTTTCGCGTCGCTTGGGATCACCCAGCCATCGACCCAAACATTGGCTTTGCCCTCGCCCGGCGGATTGAAAAAATCCAGCACTACGCCAGTGTTGGCTTCAGCCGCTCCCGACATCGCCAACAGACCGTCCGGCCCCCAGGTCACGGCAACGCAAAACTCTTTTTCAGGCATGCGCTGATAGGCGTAGTTGTCAAACGTTTTAATGTAGGGGCGAATCGCTGCCAGCAGCTCGCCGGCCTTGTCGTAGTCGGCCTTATCGGTGGAGCTGGGGTTCAAGCCCAGATGTGCCAGTGCCATCGGAATCACATCGGTGGGCGAATCGAGAAATGAGACACCGCACTCGGCCAGCTTTTCCATATGTGCCGGATCGAAAATCATATCCATTGAGCCGATTGGCGCATCCGGATGCGTCGCCTTGACCAGCTCCTCGTTAAACGTGACCCCGTGCGTACCCCACATGTAAGGCACGATGTACTTGTTGTCCGGATCCCAGTTGGCCGCCAACTGGCCCATCACGTCTTCGCGCATGTGCTTGAAGTTGTCGAGCTTTGATTTATCAAGCTCCTTCAAAATACCAGCCGGGATCAGCCGCCCGATCGACGTGCCAGAATGCGCCACGACATCGTAGCCAGAGTTGCCGGCCAGCAGCTTGGCATCGGCGGTTTCTACTGAATCGTAGTTGTCGTAGGTGACCTTGATATCGAATTCCTTTTCGAAATTTGCGATGGTCTCCTCGCCGATGTACTCGCCCCAGTTGTAGACGTTCAGCGTGCCCTCGGCCTGGGCGCCGAGCGGCGCCACGGCCATCGCCACGGCCAGTGGCAGCGCTCGAAAGGCGGTCGTTGCAAATTTCATCGAGATTCCTCTTGCTTGTAAGGTGACGCCGGCGATTATCGCAGACGGCCGGTATTTCTCAACGCAGTATTGCACAACTTCGGCAACCACAAACCACAGCGCCCGACGCGCCGTGTCGCGCTCGCGCAGCTGCCAGACGCCCCCACCAGATGCTACAATTTTCGCTCTTCTCTATCCGCGCATTGCCGGCAACAGCCTCATGACGACAGCGCTCGCCGACTTCCATCCCACGGTTAGACGCTGGTTCAGCGAAAAATTCCCCGAGCCCACCCCCGTACAGCGCGCCGCCTGGCCAGTCATCGCAGACGGTGGCCACACGCTGATCACCGCCCCCACCGGCAGCGGTAAAACCCTGACCGCGTTCCTGTGGTCGCTGAATCGCTTCGCCCGCGGCGACTGGCTGCCCGGGCAAACCCGCGTGTTGTATATCTCACCGCTGAAGGCGCTGAACAACGATATCCAGCGCAATCTGCTGAGCCCGTTGGCAGAATTGCAGCAGAGTGCAGACTTCCCAAGGTTGCAGGTACGCACCCGCTCCGGCGACACCACCCAAACAGATCGCCAGCGCATGCTGCGCAACCCCCCCGATATCCTGATCACCACGCCCGAAAGCCTGACCAACCTGCTCACCACCGTGCGCGGCAGAACGGCACTGCAGACCATCGAAACCATCATCTTCGACGAGGTGCACTCACTCGTCGACAACCGGCGCGGCGTCTCGCTGCTGTCATCCACCGAACGACTGGTCGATCTATGCGGCGAGATT
Organism: uncultured Granulosicoccaceae bacterium; assembly: GCA_964646405.1. GTDB lineage: Bacteria > Pseudomonadota > Gammaproteobacteria > Granulosicoccales > Granulosicoccaceae > CAKZSB01. The sequence goes on from CAZYDV010000269.1 coordinate 2,037, forward strand.
CAGCGCATTGCGTTGTCTGCGACCGTCAATCCGCTGCAGGCCGTGGCCCGATTTGTCGGCGGTTACGATGACACGGGCACAGAGCGCCCGGTTGCCATCATCAACCCGCCATCGGATAAAGCCATCTCGCTCAAAGTGTGTTACCCGGAATCGGTACAAAGCGCCGCCGAATCGGGAGAGTCGGTCTGGGATCAGCTGGCCGATCACTTTCGCACCGTCATCGACGCCAACCGCAGCACGCTGTTTTTCACCAACAGCCGGATGATGGCAGAGAAGATCACGCTGAAAATCAATTCCGGATCACCAGCACTGCTCGCCTACGCCCATCACGGCTCACTGGCCCGCGAAATACGCGCAGAAGTAGAACGCCGACTAAAAGATGGTGAACTACGGGCCATCGTCGCCACCAGCTCACTCGAGATGGGCATCGATATCGGTGCGCTGGATCTGGTGGTAATGCTGCAGGCACCACCGGGAATCGCCGCGACTTTGCAGCGCCTGGGCCGCGCCGGACACAGTGTCGGCGCCGTCAGCCACGGCGCGCTCTTTCCCGTGCACGCGCACGATTTCCTGCAGGCGGCCGCACTGTCAAAAGCAACACAGGAGCGCGACCTTGAACCCCTGTTGCCGATCACAGGCCCCCTGGACACTCTGGCACAAATCATTATTTCGATGACCGCCAGCGAGCCCTGGCAGGTCGATGAGATATTTAGACTTATCACTCGTGCCGCTCCCTATCGCACCCTGCCACGCGAACAGTTTGATCTGGTGCTGGAGTTACTGGCCGGGCGCTACGCTGGTGCCCGCGTACGCGAACTGCAGCCACGCATCATCTACGATCGAATCAACGCCACCGTCAATGCCAAAAAAGGGGCCGTATTCGCGCTTTACAACTCGGGCGGCAGCATACCCGATCGTGGTTACTATCAGATTCGCCACGCCGACAGCGGCAGCAAGATCGGCGAGCTGGATGAAGAATTTGTCTGGGAAGCGAGAATCGGCGACAGCTTTACGCTCGGCACTCAACATTGGCAAGTGCAGCGCATTACCCACAACGACGTAATGGTGCGACCCGCAAAACCGTCAGGGATTGCACCGCCGTTCTGGCGCGCCGAACGATTAAACCGCAGCTTCCACTACTCAAAGCGCATTGGAGAATTCCTGCGCTATGCCGACACCGCGCTCGACAAACACCAGGCACCGGCACTTAGCACACACATCTGCGATGAACTGGCATTCGACGACAGTGCCAGTAAAAAACTGATCGACTACCTGCAACGCCAGCGCAGCGCCACCGAAACCGCGCTGCCGCACGACAGACACCTGCTGATAGAGCAAGTGGCCACAGGCCCAGGCGGCTATCGCGGGCCAGACAGGCAGCAGCAACTGATCATTCACACTTTTTGGGGCGGGCGTCTTAATCAACCGTGGGCCCTCGCGATGCAAACAGCCTGGCAACGCCGTTTTGATGAATCACCAGAAATTCATGCCGACAACGACGCGATCGTCATACAAACCACGGCACCCCCCGACCCTGCCTCTGTGCTGGCGCTGGTTAACGGCGACAATCTGGACGAGTTGCTGCGCCAGTCACTGGAGGGGTCAGGGTTTTTTGGTGCTCGCTTTCGCGAGTGCGCCGGACGGTTTCTATTGCTGCCCAGACAGAAATTCAATCAGCGATTACCGCTCTGGATGAGTCGGCTACAGGCAAAAAAACTGCTCGCCGCCACGCAGGACTTTGACGATTTCCCGGTCACCCTCGAAGCCTGGCGCAGCTGCCTGAAAGATGAGTTCGAGCTGGATGCTTTGCGCACAGTGCTGACTGAACTTGGCGATGGCCTGATCGACTGGAGTTTTACACAAACCGCTGCACCGTCACCGTTTGCCAGCAATCTATCGTTCGATCAGATCAATCGCTATATGTACGTCGACGATACGCCGGAACAATCCGGTACCACGGCATTGTCTGATGATCTGATCAAAAGCGCGGTACAGGATGCCAGCGTGCGCCCGCGGGTAGGCAAAGCGATCTGTGAACAGTTTGACGCCAAGCGACAACGAATGCTACCTGAGTATCAACCCGTTGATGCTGATGAATGGTCTGAGTGGGTCAAGGAGAGAATACTGATCCCCGCACCACACTGGTGGTCAGACTGGAATGACAACCCGACTCACGCAGATGCAAGGCTTGTGGAGTTTACACGGGGCGAACAACGCTGGGTCTGCCATCTGGAAAACGCCCGGGCGCTGATCACCTCGGGTCTGGCAGTTGATGCCAAATGCACACACACCGACTTACCACACCTCAACGATCAACGCGACGCGATCACTCTGGCCGCAGAAGTTCTTTCGTTCTATGGGCCGGTCGATCAACCAACGCTGGAGCAAGTACTGCCGAGTGTTCCGGATGGCCTGCTGCAATCAGAGGCTTTGATTCACGGTGCGCTATTGGAAGACGACGATACCCGCTATTACTGCGATGCCGACAACTTCGAAATCATTTTGCGCTGGCAACGCGCTGCACGTCGCCCGTCGTTCGAGGCGCTGCCCATTACGCATCTGCCGGCGGCCATCGCAAACTGGCAGCATTTTAACGTGACAGCCAGCGACGCCTCACTGCAAAACGCCATCGAGCAACTGCGGGGCTACAGTTGCCCGGTCGGTTTGCTGCTGAACGACATCTTCCCCAGCCGCTTTAAAGATCTCTCGCCGCACCAGCTCGACACTTTTTTTCAAAGTCAGGAGCTGGCCTGGTTCGGCACCGGCAATCAGCAATGCTGCCTGTGTTATCCCGAAGATATCGAATTACTGAACACACCCGATGAGACATCGGCAATTCGGTCCCTGTTTCATGACCCCAACGCACGCTACAGCTTCAGTACGCTAAGTGCAGAGTTGACGCACTCAGTCTCCGACACCGCCAATCAACAGTGGTGGACCGCCGTATGGGAAGGTCAGATCTTCGCCGACACCCTCACACCGCTGCGCCAGGGCCTGGAGCGCGATTTTGGCAATGCGGGTATTGCGCAAACGACTCGCCGCAGTTCGCGCCGCCGATTGAGCCCAAGGGCTGCCGGCTGGGCCGGCAACTGGCAACTCGCCCCGCTGCCCAATGCTGATACGGATCCGCTAACTGAAATGGAAGAGACCCGCGAGCGCGTGCATCTGTTGCTGGATCGTTACGGCTTTATCAATAAGGATCTGGCCGATCGCGAGGGCGGAAAGTTTCGCTGGCGGCACCTCTTTCGCGCGTTGCGGGTGATGGAACTGTCCGGCGAAGTGCTACAAGGGCTGTTCTTTGAGCAACTGGCCGGGCCGCAATTCATCAGCCAGCGTGCCCTGCTGCGTCTGCAACAGCAAGAAAGTCCACCCGAGCATTTCTGGTGCAGCGCGCTGGATCCCGTATCCCCTTGCGGCCTGGGGTTAGATTGGCCAGAGCTTCCTCAGCGCCGGGCGCAGAACTACATCGCGTTTTATCGCGGCACACTGGCACTGGTGGCAGAAAATACCGGCCGCCGACTTACGTTTCATCTCCCACCCGACCACAACGATATCAGCCAGATACTGGCCGTTTGCGAACATCTGGCCCATACGCGAAAAAAAATTCAGGTCGATACCATCAATGGCGAACCGGCGCGCCTAAGCCCCTACCTGCCGGCACTCGCGCGGGTGCTGAAAAAACGCGCCGATCACAAATCGGTGTACTTTGAACCCTGACCAAACCGCTCGCGCGACGAGCCAATGCACAGCGGCAGGAATACCCAGTTGGCAATCGGCAAATACGCCGATTGCATTTAGCAAATGCGATTGCTATAACCACTAAACGACTGACCCGGAAGTTGATCCGGGTGCAACACTTCTCACTATGACGTAGATACCGCTTGTCAGCGACAAGTAAGGATTAGCTCACGGTGTTCCCAGGCAAATGGATTGCCACAATCATGGTGTTGTTGATTTCACTGGTGTCGACTATCGCGTCGGCCAGCGTGCAATGCGAGATCGTGCCGGTTACCTCAGGTGCCACCACAGCACCTGAGTCATCTTTACCGACAACCGGTAAAACACTCGCCCCGATCGTCGTCACCGCAATCGGGCTCGCCCATCAACTGGTCGATGCCAACCCGCGTTATCTGTTTGCCGGTGGCCCCAATCACGCACGGTACAACGCGAATCAGTATTTGTCTGCTGCCTACCTCGGCAATCTCTCGCCCGACAACACCGCGGCCCTGCGTAAACGGCTGCTGACCGCTGAAGAAAATCGTACTGGTGTTGCCGCAGATGGCCTGAGCCAGCTATTGGTTCGCCTTGCAACCACAGTCGCGGGCCGTTTCAATCTCAAAGATTCTGTGCTTGCAGAAAGTGACGGCAGCGTACGAATGCTGTTCGACGGCAGCACTTGCCAGCAAGGCGATGTTCACGTCGGCTTTGCGCTGTTCACCGCACCCAAAGAATTTGGCCGTGGCTCTGGCATGCGCCCCCCTGCCAGCAGAATTTCAGATGGCCCTGAAAGTCGTTCAATTGATCTTGCATTCGAATTTAAACCCGCCCCGCTCAAAAACACCGCTGCATCGAACAATCCACTCGAGCACACTGTAGAAATTCAAATCGGCCGAGCGCCCGTAGTACTGGTACACGGCACCTTCGATGATCCGGTTTCCGCCTGGGCCACCGATTCACCCTACGGCGATCGATTTGTCGACGTGCTCGGCGCCGCCGGTTTTATCCCCTTTCTGGTGAACTATCAAAGCACTAACACGCACGAATTTGAAGTCAATCGAACCGTGGTCTGGGACGGTGGGTCGACAGGTACATCGTGGATCGGTTCAGCCAATGACTGGCAGGCAGGCGGAATTGAGGCCGCCCTTGCGTACTATCGCGACGAACTGTCCCTTGCCGCCACTCGCGCCGATGTCATCGGCCATAGCATGGGTGGATTACTGGCACGTGTTTACGCCTCAACGCAAGGTTACAACGATGACTACCACCGCCGCGACAATTACAACCGCGGTGACATTCATCGCCTGATCACTATATCCACACCACACTACGGCAGCGAGATGGCAGAGCTCGTTGGCTTCCTGACCGAACGCGATATCGACGGCAATCTGCTGACCGATGTCATCACTGATCTGATCGCAGGTACCGACATCACACAAACGCTGAGCGCACGCCTCGATGAACTGAAGCTGTCCTACGGCGCCTGGTTCGAAACCGGTCGCCACAATGGCAGTAGCGCACTGACCGATCAAACACCGGGCAGTGATGCACTGCAAAAGATCGACACACCCGATCTGCCGATTCACGTATTTGCCACCACCACGGACATCGGGCGTTTGAAAGATCCGGTGTACGATCCGGATAAATCTGTGTTCTATCGCGCCAGTCTGATCGCCGGCCTGTTCTTCAAACACCCTGATGTCGCCGAGCGCTACCTGCAGCAAGTGGTGCAGCAGGACTGGACCGAACACAATCGCGAAGCGGTGTTCGTCAGCTCGCGCGAGTCGTTTCTCGACCTGCTCGCGTCAGACGCGCATCACTGGTCGACCGAGCCCGACCGCGCTGCCGACATTCGATCCTGGTTTGATGGTCGCGATTTACCACAGATGACACTGGAGGCGATTCGCCAACTGGTGTTTCGCTTCGATGAAAACGACACCACGGTGCGACTCGACAGCCAGCTCGGCGGGCGGTCACTGGATGGCAGCCAGCGCAGTGCCATTAGCTACTTTGGCATCAACAACGATGCCGACGTACAGGAAAGCGTGATTCACGGCTTCGCACCACGCTACTACCGCTTGCAACACCGCGTCGTCGACGTGTTGAAATCCCCCACAGATACACATTTCGCCTCGCTTGGCGCGGCCGGGCAGCCAATGACCCCTCGCACCCCTGAGCGCATCGGCAACGACTTTCGCCTGACCGGCTCACACGCCAAAGCCTGGTCGGGTATGGCGCCATCGCACGTCGATGCGTTTTTGAACGTGGCACACGATCGCAATGCCATCATCATGATGCGACCGGTCAATCCGGATGCGACCCAACTGATCGTGCAGGGCGCAGCCACCAAAGGCATGAACATCAAAGGTAAGAGTTCCAACTGGGGCCCGCAGAAAGGCTATCTGCCACAAAACCAGACGTTCAGCAAATTGTGGCGCACCAAACAGGGCGCCGAGCGCACCGCCGCCATTGAAGATTTCAACAAGAAAACGCAAGCACTACTCGATGCGAAAGAACCCAAGTATCGTGACCCTGAAACCAATATCCCCCTCGCGATCAGTCGCCAGTTAGTCCATCGCTGGCCGGCCAATGCCACCGATGACAACTATCGTCGCTACACAGTGTGGTATGAAAAACCAGCAACCGGCCCGATCACCGATGCAGAAGCCGCAATATTTTTATGCAAAAACCCCGGATCGCAGCCACCGGTTGATCAGGCCTGCGATTGCGATACCTGGCTCGACTGGCGCACCGATGGCAACGCTTTCAATCTGACCATCGAACCTGCCACGCCGCGCGCACCGACCAG
>CAZYDV010000270.1:0-8562 GCA_964646405.1 uncultured Granulosicoccaceae bacterium
CGTTCGGTTACCCAGTGGGTCGAGTGCCACTCGGCCGGCAGCGCCGATGACCAGGTCTGTGCGGCAAAGGTGCCATAGTTGGCCGAAGCACCGGTTTGACTGTCCTGCTCCCAACGTTGCCAGGCCTCCGGGTGACGCCAGAACCAGCGCTCAAAATGCTGACCGTGCGGTGGTTTTTCGCACGGCAAAAGCTCGTGCCAATGGCCCAGGATCATAAGCTCCGCGTACTCGAATCCCATGAACGGGCCGTCCCAGTCTTCGGGAAAGTGGGCCGAGTCTTCGCGGCTCTCGGGTGATCCCCAATCGCTTGCTCGCGGGTCCTCGCCAAAATGTGCCTTGCCGATAAACGCCGTATTGTAGCCACTGGCGCTGAGTTTGGCGGGCCAGCCGCGCAGGCCGATAGCCGGATCCAGGTGCACCTGATTGTCATACACGCCGTGTGTCAGCGGCAGCATACCGGTCAAAATTGATGCGCGCGCCGGCTGACACAGCACGTTGGGCGTGATGGCGCAGTCGAAGCGTGTGCCTTTTGCCGCCAGTTGGTCGAGGTTTGGTGTGCGGATCTTGCGACCGGCAAAGCCGAAACAGTCAGGGCGATGCTGGTCGGAGGTGATCAGCAGAATATTCGGGCGCTTGGCTGGATCGGGCATTTCAAGGTTCCGGCAAATGACGCATGATAGGCAACTGTAGCCGGCAAGACCAGCACGATTGCCGTTTCCAATAAGCCGCGGATAGGGTGCCTTATGGGTGCCGAATGGTTCACCGAATCACTGGAACGTTATGCAGGAAAAAAACCTCGTCGTCGTGATGTCTGACGAACACAACTCGGCGTTTCTGGGCTGCGCCGGTCACCCGATAGTGCAGACGCCCCATTTCGATCGCCTGGCGGCAGACGGGCTGCGCTTCACCGATGCCTACACGCCGTCGCCCATCTGTGTGCCGGCGCGCGCGGCCTTTGCGACCGGTCGCTACGTGCACCAGATCGGCCACTGGGACAACGCGATGCCCTACACTGGTGAACATCCCGGTTGGGGGCACGAGTTGCAACGGGCCGGTGTGCGGGTTGAGAGCATCGGCAAGCTGCATTATCGTCGTGATGAAGACCCGGCGGGATTCGACGTCGAGCACATTCCGATGCATGTGGCAGGCGGACACGGCATGGTCTGGGCATCGATTCGCGATCCCTATCTGACGATGCAAGAGCGTGGCGGCGGACGGATGCTGGGCAAGACCATTGGCGGCGGTGAGAGCCCCTACACGCAATACGATCGAAGCGTCGTCGATCGCACGATCGAGTGGCTTGAAGATGCTGCCGGGCGATCCGGGCCGTTTGTCTTGTACGTGGGGTTGGTCGCACCGCACTTTCCGCTGGTGTGCCCGCAAGCGTTTTATGAACTCTACCCGCATCACCAGTTGCCAGAGCCGAAGCTTTCACCCGCCAGCGGTTATCGTCGCCATCCGTGGGTCGAGGAGCAAAATGCGATGATGGACAGCGAGTCGGCGTTTGCCAGTGCCGATGAAAGACTCGCCGCGATCGCCGCCTATTACGGCCTGGTGTCCTGGCTCGATCACAATGTCGGGCAGATTCGCGAGGTATTGCAACGTACCGGTCTTGCCGATACCACCCATCTGATTTACACCTCCGATCACGGCGACAATGTCGGTGCGCGTGGTCTTTGGGGTAAATCGAATATGTATCAGGAAAGCGTAGCCGTGCCGTTGATCATGAGCGGGCCGGATATTCCTGCGGGCACCACCTGCGCGACATCGATCGATCTGCTCGACCTGTATCCGACGATCCTGCAGGCGGTAGGCGTGCCGGGGGAGGTTTCTGATCGGGCGGGGCGCTCGCTGTTCGCCGCCGCTGAGGGATCTTCGCTCCAGGAGCGAGACATTTTCAGCGAGTACCATGCTGCCGGTTCGAACACCGCTTGCTACATGTTGCGCCGGCAGCAGTGGAAGTTGATCTACTACGTGCGTCATCGACCGGAGTTGTTTAATCTCCGGGACGATCCGCAAGAGCTTAACAATCTGGCAGAAATGGCCGATCATGCAGCCATTCTGGATGAATTGGTTGCAGCGCTGTTTGCGATTTGCGATCCGCAGGCGACTGATCTGGCCGCCAAGCGCGATCAGCAGGCGCTGATCGAACAGCATGGCGGGCGTGAGCGCGCACGCACGATTGGCGCACCGGCGGCGACACCACCGCCGGAGACCTGATTCGTTCAGCCGGCCTTTTTGAGATAACTCACCGAGCTCGTATCCATTGCCGGACCGGGGATATCGACCGTGTTGATCAGTCCGCGATGCTGTGCGGCGGTAAAGTCGTTTTCCAAGGCGGTCTTTTCCGCATGGTTCGCCAGCGTCTGATTGGTCAGCGAGACGGCTCGGTTGCGCCCGGTCTGCTTGGCGCGGTACAGCGCGGCGTCGGCCAGGCTGACTGCCTGCTCGGCAAGCATCGTCTGCTTGTCGATCATAAACGGCAGCCGCGCAATCCCGATTGATGCCGTGACGGTCAGATTGCTGTGCGAGGTTTCAATCGGCGTTTTGCCAATGGCCGACAACATTTTCGCGCCGATGCTCTCCACCTCCGAAAAGTCCACTTCTGGAATGTAGATTAGAAATTCCTCTCCACCCCAGCGCACCACGGTGGCCCGCGTTGGCACAGCCTGCACGAGCCTGTTGGCCACTTCGACCAGTACTTCATCGCCAGCGATATGGCCGCAACGATCATTGATCTGTTTGAAATGATCCAGATCGATCAACAGCATCGCATGGCACTGACCGGTCGGCGCGTGGTGGTGGCTGCTGCTTTCCATCAGTTCGCTAAAATGACGCCGGTTGCACAGACCTGTCAGTGGATCCTGACGGCTTTGACGCGCGAGAATTTCGTTGGCCGATTGCAATTGTTGTTCGCGCGTCTCCTCACGGTCCATCAGCGAGTTGTAGGCGTGAATGATATCGGTCAGCTCATCGTTGCCGACAGTCGGGACTTTGCTGCGCTGAAATTCATCGGCTGCCTTTCTGATCGCACCGTGCAGTTCGAGCAGTCTGCGGCTGACGATCAGGCGAAAACCGATGGTGGCGGAGAGCAGGGTAACCAGAAACGCCAGTGCCAGAATGGTTGCCGAGATTGCTACCTGCTTTTTCACGGCGGCAGTTATCTCTGCATCAGTAAACCAAACTCCGAGCGAATAGGCTTCTTCGTAGTCGACCGGTATATCGACGAAAAAGGGGGCAGATTGCCCTTTGCAACCAAGCGCTTGCGGATGCGCGGCAATAAAATCAGTGGCGCCGGTCTTTCGGTACTCGACACACACAATGGCACGGTCGACGCCCAGCGGTGCAATGAGATCGGTGGCCAGTTGCCGGTAGCGGTGTGCCTCGTTGATGTCGAGCGCGATGGCGACTCTGGCCGCCAGGCTGCCGACGCGGGCGGTCAGTTCGCCAGTGTTGTCGCGTATTAGAATCTTGGCGGCGACAAAGCTGCCAAGTAACACAATGGCCAGAAATACCGGTGCCAGCACCAGCAGGAATTTCAACAGAATAGAACTTCGCATAGCTGTAACCTGATTGAAAGGTGATTCGGCACGACACCGCGAAGCGGATTCACGGCTCGCGTGACTTCGACATCAGGGTAGTTACTTCAGCAGCGTTGCCTTACCTTGCTTAACCAGATTGGCGAGCATTTCGTGATTGTTTGCCTCGGCGCGAAAAACCTGGAACCGGCCGCGGTTCTCCAGCATGTAGAAGTCCACATCGACGGCTTTGCCCTGGTGATCGCGAAAGTCGGCGCACATGACGTAGTAGTCGCCCATTTTGAGAATCACCGGATGGTTGGTCAGCGGGTGCAGTTGCAGGACTTCCCCGGTGCGCGAATCGAGCGAGTGAAAGACGCCATCGGCCAGTGAGCGGTAGATATGCTTTTGCAGATCCGCTTGCAGGCGAGTGCGCATCTCCGCTGAGCTGGCCGCCGCCGGGCCGGCGACAGCCACTAGTGAAAGGGCCAGAAGGGTTGCGCTAAAAAGGCTTTTTACTCGCTGCATGGTTCTCGTCCTCGTCCAAATTTGTGAGCTGCGAGGTGGAACGGCATCAGATGGGAAAACTTAAGCCCGACTCGCTCACTGTCTGTGCCGGGCCAGCCAGACGCCCGCCAGCGCGATGCCGAATCCAGCGACCTGTCGCGCTGACAGCGAATCGTCGAACAGCCACCAGGCGAGCATCGCCGCCAGTGGCGGCGCCAGAAACAACAGGCTGGTGGTTTGTGTGGCCGAGCCCTGTCGCACCATCCACAGCAACAAAGTGGCGCCGCCGACAGACAGTACCAGTACGGCGTAGAGCAGCGCGCTGACCGTGGCGCTATTAATGGCGAAATGTCGTTCACCCAATACTGCAGCCAGTAACATCACCAGCAACATGGCACCTAAATTTTGCACGGCACTCGATGCCACCAGATGCACACGGGCAATGGCCGATTTTTGCAGCAGAGTGCCCGCGGTCATCGCCAGCACGCTGACGATAGCGGCCAGCAGTACGATGCCGCTGGCCGGGTCGATGCCGCCGGTTGGCCAGGCTGCCAGCGCCACACCGGCTACCCCCAGCGCAAGCCCGGCGCGATTTAGCACAGTGGTGGATTCATTGAGCCAGCGCGCAGCCAGAAGCGCTGTCAGCGGTGGTTGCATCGAGCCAAACAGTGCCATGACACCAGGCTGCAGACCCTCGCCAACTGCCCAGAACGACGCACCGAGATAGAGGCCCTGCATCAGTGCACCGATGGCGATCAGTTGCACTGTGGTGTGGCGCGCGGGCCAGCGCAGTGAAAGCACGGTGGTCAGTGCGGCGAAGATCAACGCGCAACTGCCGAATCGAAGGGCCAGAAAAAGGTTGGGGTCAGCCTGACCGCGAATGGTTGCGGCGACGATGAAGCCCGTGCTCCAGATGGCGACAAAAATTGCCGCCGCGAGGTTAAGGATGATCTGGCGACTCACTGGATGGGGTTGCCGGCTGTCGAGATGTCGAACATGAAAGCGGTCGGGTTGCTATGCTTGCAGCATGAAGAATTTCGATGAATTGCGCGATGTGCTGGAGCTTGAACGGATCGAGGACAACCTCTATCGCGGGCAGAATTATCGCACGCCGTGGGGGCGTGTGTTTGGTGGCCAGGTGCTGGCACAGTCGATCAATGCGGCCCACCTGACCACGCCCGACGATCGTCTGCTGCACTCCATGCATGCGTATTTTCTGCTCGCGGGCGATACCAGTATTCCGATCGTCTACGACGTTGAACGCGTTCGCGACGGCGGCAGCTACACCACTCGGCGCGTCAAGGCAATTCAGAAAGGGCGGCCGATCTTCAGCATGGAGGCGTCATTTCAGGTGCCGGAGGACGGCTTGAGCCACGGCATGTCGATGCCGGATGTCGCACCCCCCGAGGATTTACAAAGTGACCGCGAAATTGCCGAGGCGCTGCGCGAGGAGGCGCCCGATCTGTATCGTATGTCGCAGATCGACCGGCCGATCGAATGCCGTCCAACCGGCGGTATCGAGCAGTATCGATCCGGCACCGGTGAACCGGTCCAGCATCTTTGGATTCGCGGCATCGGCACCTTGCCCGAAGGTTACGGCATGAATCAGGTGGCGCTGGCCTATGTGTCCGATTACAACCTGCTCGCCACGTCACTGTTGCCACACCGTCGTTCGATGCGTGAGCACGGACGTTTTTTTCTGGCAAGTCTTGATCACGCGATGTGGTTTCATCGGCCGTTTCGGCTTGATGACTGGCTGCTTTATAGTATCGAGAGCCCGAGTGCGGGCTCGGCGCGCGGCTTTGCGCGCGGGCAGCTCTTTACCCGCGACGGGGAATTGGTGGCATCGGTCGCGCAAGAGGGGCTGATGCGGCAGAGCCGTGCCTGAGTGCGCAGCATTCGCACCGGCAGCACCGCACACTGATCATACCGAATCGGGAAGACTGAATGGGCTCATTGAAGCTTGAAAAAAAGGATGCGATCGCCTGGATCACGATCGACAATCAGGCGCGTCGCAACGCGATGTCGCTTGCGATGTGGCGCGAGCTGCAGCGCCTGGTCGATGAGCTAGAGGCCGACACGCAGATCCGGGTGCTGGTGTTGCGCGGCGCGGGTGAGCAGGCGTTTGTCTCCGGCGCCGACATCTCGGAATTCAGTCAGCGCGCCGACTCCGAGGCCGAAACCCGGGCCTTTGGCGAGGCTGTCGAGGCCGCAGAACACTCGTTGTGTCGCTGCAGCAAGCCGGTCATCGCCATGATCCGCGGGATCTGCATGGGTGGTGGTATCGGTATCGCCGTGTCCTGTGATCTTCGCTACTGCAGCGCCGATACCCGATTTCGCATGCCGGCGGCACGCCTCGGGCTCGGCTACGCACTGGACAGCATGCGACGGATCGTCAATGTGCTGGGCAATGCGCGCACCGCGGAACTCTTCTACACCGCCAGGGTATTCGACGGGCCTGAGGCTGCTCGCATTGGCATGGTCCATCAGGTAGTGGATGATGCCGTGCTGGAAGCGGAAGTCGAGCAGGTTGCCACCGCGATCGCCGCCAACGCGCCGATGTCACTGCGGGCGGCAAAGCTTGCCATCGCCGCACTGGCCAACCACGACGAGGCGTCTTTTGCGCAGGTGCATCAGGCCGTGTCTGACTGTTACGATAGCGATGACTACACTGAGGGCCGTACCGCTTTCATGGAAAAGCGACCAGCCCGTTTCAAGGGGCGCTAGGCGCCCATGCCCGGAGGAGCCATGCACAATACCCCTGACGCCGAACGCGAGATTCTGGATGCCGTCGATCGCTTCCTGGAGCGCGAGGTCGCACCGGTTGCCCAGGCGCTGGAACACGCCGACGAGTGGCCGGCCGAGATTGTCGAGAGGATGCGCGAGATGGGGCTTTTCGGCTGCATCATCGAAGAGCAATACGGTGGTCTGGGTCTGTCCACCACTACCTACGCACAGATCATTGAGCGAATCTCGCGCGTCTGGATGTCGGTATCGGGCATCATCAATTCGCATCTGATCATGGCCTCGTGTGTTCAGCGCTGCGGCACAGAGGAGCAAAAGCAACGCTTTCTGCCCCGTTTTTCCAGCGGTGAGATTCGCGGCGGGCTGGCCTTGACCGAGCCCGACTGTGGCACCGACTTGCAGGCTATTCGCACCCACGCCCGCCGCGATGGCGATCACTATGTAGTCAATGGCACCAAAATCTGGATATCTAACGGTATCTACGGACAGGCGTTTGCGGTGCTGCTAAAAACCGATACGTCTGCTGATCCACGCCACAAGGGCATGTCGCTTTTTATCTGTGAAAAGGGCGACGGATTTTCCCACTCGCGCAAACTCGAAAAGCTCGGATACAAGGGCATTGACAGTGCCGAACTGGTCTTCGACAACTTTCACGTGCCGGCTGATAACCTCGTCGGCGGCGTCGAGGGGCGCGGGCTGCAACACGTGCTGGGCGGGCTTGAGCTTGGGCGTATAAATGTTGCCTCGCGCGGTGTCGGAATCGCGCGCGCCTGTCTGGAGGAATCTGTTGCCTACGCGCAGTTGCGCAAAACCTTCGGCAAGCCGATTGCCGAACACCAGGCAATTCAACTGAAACTTGCCGACATGGCTACCCGCGTGGAGGCAGCGCGAATGTTGACACTGTCTGCCGCGCGCGCATTCGACGCCGGTGAGCGCTGTGACATGGAAGCCGGCATGGCGAAATTATTCTCCACAGAGGCGGCACTGGAAAACGCCACCGAGGCGATGCGTATTCATGGTGCCTACGGCTACTCGAAGGAGTACAACATCGAGCGTTACTTTCGCGATGCGCCGTTGCTGTGTATCGGCGAGGGCACCAACGAATTACAGCGCATGATCATCTCCAAACAACTGGTGGCGCGAAACCCGGTTTAGTTAACCCTCTCCAGCACGGAACTTCACATTGAGTGATCACGATTCAAACCCGATCATAGCGCTTGCACGCCACGCGCTGGAATTTAGCGCCGACGATCTAACGGCCGATACGCTTGCCGCCGCGCAGATGATCATCACCGATACGCTGGCGGTGGGGCTTGCCGGCAGCAACGCAAGCTATGCGGGCGCACTACGCGGCATTGTTGGCGAGTGGGGTGCCGGCGGGCCTTGCCGGGTGCTTGGAAAAGGGGCCGGGCTGCCTGCTGCGAGTGCTGCCTTCATGAACGCCTACCAGATTCATGGTCAGGAGTTTGATTGCGTGCACGAGGCGGCGGTGGTGCATCCGATGGCCGCGATCATGGCTGCCTCGCTTGCCGAAATCGAGCGCGGTGCCAGCGGTGACGAGCAAACCACCGATGCCCGTGGACTGTCCGGCGCCAGTTTTATCGCCACCATAACGGCAGCGGTTGACGTGGCCATCGCGGTCGGGCTGAGTGCCAGGGCTGGTTTGCGATTCTTCCGGCCAGCCACTGCGGGTGCCTTTGGTGCAGCGGCGGCGGTCGCTCGATTGCGCGGCTATTCGCTCGACACAGCAGTGCAAACCTTTGGCCATCTGTACAGTCAGTTGTGCGGCACC
>CAZYDV010000271.1:0-8557 GCA_964646405.1 uncultured Granulosicoccaceae bacterium
CTATCAATGTTTCGAAAGGCGACATATGTTATGCACTTGAAAGTTGAATGCGCCATTTCTATACCTCTCCCGTAACTATGGTTTGTGATAGCGGCCATTACTGATGATGATGGACGTCAAACAGAGTCGATCAGAAAGCAGAGCAGTCATCGAAGAGTGGAGGTGCCCGTCGGTATTCAAGCGCGGCGAGTGAAATCTATCTAGCTGAAAATTAAAGAAAACCTATAGTGGATCTGCAGGCGTGCGAGCGCGTAATCGGCCGCAGACATCGATAAGCCTCTGATTGATACTAATCACAATCAACGTCCTCGATGAGTACACCGCTGATTCTTGCAGCGCTTGTTAAATCCTGAAATACTGGTTGTCGGGATGAATTCGAGTATCAGAAAATCTGCGATGCTGGCCTGGTGCGTTTAAAGCGCATTTGTACCAGGGCGTGCGGTCTGTAAGTTTCTGCGTAATACCCAACCGCGTTAGCACCCCTGTTTTTTCACTTAACCCAAGAACATTTCGAGATGAGACAGATAGAAGTTGCTGTTATAGGAACCGGTTGGTGTGGAGGAATCCGCGCCGAGACACTCGCGCGTTCCGCCCTGGTCGACAAACTGCACATCTGCGAAATCCGGCCCGAGCGGCTTGCCGAGGTAAAAAGCCTGACGAATCCGGCTACGGCGACGCTGGAATACATGGACATTGTCAACAACCCGGCAATCGAGGTTGTCTATATTTCGACCACACCGGAGACCACGCACTATCCCATTGCCAGGGACTGCATGCAGGCTGGAAAACATGTGCTGCTGGAAAAGCCTATTGCTTTGGAACTTGATGAAGCGAAAGAACTGATCGCGCTGTCGCACGAGAAAAACGTCAAATTCACGATCGGCTATTCGCAACGTTTCAATCCCAAGATTGCCTACGCAAAAAAACCAATCGCCGAAGGCAGGCTGGGGAAGGTTGTCAATGTAATGGTAAGTCGCCACCTGTCGCGCAATCTGGGTAAAAAGATTGCCAATAGAGTAAAGCTGTCACCCGCTGCAATGGAAAGCACACACGATCTCGATTTTGTTTTTTGGTTGCTGGCGCCGGCCAGGCCGGTTCGCGTGTACTCGCAGGGGGCCTATGGCTACATGCAGGAGCTCAACGGTTCGTACGATTGCATGTGGAACACGGTAACAATGGATGACGGCACGCTGGTGGTAGTAGGTGGTGGCTGGAATCTGCCACCGAGTTACCCCAATTATTGCGGCACGTGGATCGAAATCACCGGTACCGAAGGTGCACTGATCCTTGACGACACCAGCCGCGACAACTGGTTGAATACAGTGAAAGACGGCACGCAGTATCCAATGTCAACCATGCCGGGAGAGCAGGTAGACCATGCGTTTGCCGGCCAGATGGGCCCGGAAACCATTCATTTTCTCGAGGCAGTACTGTTGGACAGGGAAGTGATGGTATCCCCCGAGCATGCCAAAATGGTGATGGAGAGTTACTGTGCCGCTGATGTCTCAGCAGAGACCAATGAACCGGTGACATTGCCACTAACCAACCATTCATTGGCTATTCTGCACGAGATGAAGCACGGCGGTGAGAGTCGGCAGTAGTTCAGCCCGGTTTGGATGTAGCGGGCCGGGATAACCACGAATCCCGGCGTTGGCGATGTTGGCTTGTCGTCAGACCATTGGTTGCACGATACTCCAGCTGCATTCAAACTCTTGACCAAGTACAGAATTGGCCATAGTATGCATCCATGGACGACTCAGAATCCGGTCAGGATCCACTTGACGTATCCGAAGCGCTGAAAGCCGCTGGCCTGCAGGTCACGGCACAGCGGCTGGCGGTCTATCGCGCGGTGCAGGCCTCGCCCCATGCGCTGGCGGATGAAATCTGTCAGGCGGTGCGTGCAGAACTCGGTGTGATATCGCGTCAGGCGGTGTACGACGCATTGAACGCGATGTCCGAACACCGATTGATCCGCCGCATACAGCCGGCAGGTTCTGCCGCGCGCTACGAACATCGAGTCGATAATCACCACCACCTGGCCTGCCGCAAATGCGACACCCTGATCGATATCGACTGCGCAATTGGCAAGGCACCGTGCCTGACGGCCGAGCGTGATCACGGCTATCTGATCGACGAAGCTGAAGTGACCTACTGGGGGCTGTGTCCGGATTGTCAGTAGCGGCTTGTCTTATCGATAACGACCTTTCAAATTCAAACGACGGAGAAATCTACATCGTTTAGTCAGTATATGTACCGGCCGGCAACGGTCAGATGCATCACCACCCGGGCAGCTTTGCCCAATCTTACGTGTAACAAAAGCAATTTAAACAACCCGAAAAACCCTTAGGAGACACTAATGGACGGCAATATTGGAGGGGGATGTCCCTTCGCCCATGGCGGCAACACGGCAATGGAAAAACCGGTCACTAAATGGTGGCCCAACGCGCTGAATCTGGACATTCTGCACCAGCATGGCGCGCGCACTAACCCGATGGATCCGGACTACGACCATCGCGCAGCCGTCAAGGCGCTGGATCATGCGGCAGTGAAGGCCGATGTCAAAGCCCTGCTGACCGAGAGCCAGGAGTGGTGGCCGGCAGACTGGGGCCACTATGGTGGTCTGATGATTCGTCTGGCCTGGCACTCGGCCGGTTCCTACCGTATGGGCGATGGTCGCGGTGGCGCGGGCTGCGGCAACATTCGTTTTGCACCGCTGAACTCCTGGCCCGATAACGCGAGCCTCGACAAGGCGCGGCGCATCCTGTGGCCGGCAAAAAAGAAATACGGCAATGCACTGTCCTGGGCCGACCTGATTATTCTGGCCGGCAACATGGCCTATGAATCCATGGGGCTTAAGACTTTTGGTTTCGGTTTTGGTCGCGAAGATATCTGGGGTCCGGAGACTGACATCAACTGGGGTGCGGAAGACGAGTGGCTGGCCGACAGCGCCAATCGCTACGAAAATCTCGACGATCCTTCCACCATGTACAACCCGCTGTCTGCGGTGCACATGGGGTTGATCTACGTCAATCCGGAAGGTGTCAACGGCAACCCTGATCCGGCTCGCACCGCGTTGCACGTGCGTGAAACCTTCGCCCGCATGGCGATGGACGATGAAGAAACAGCGGCGCTGACCTGCGGTGGTCACACTGTCGGCAAGGCGCACGGTGGTGGCGATCACGCCAACATTGGTGCAGAACCCGAAGGTGCCGGCGTCGAGGCACAGGGCTTTGGCTGGGCCAACCCGGGTCACGGCGACAAGGCGACCAATGCGTTCACATCCGGTATTGAAGGTGCATGGACCAAGAACCCGACGCAGTGGGACATGGGCTACTTCGAGTACCTGTTCAACTACGAGTGGGAACTAACCAAGTCCCCCGCTGGCGCCAATCAGTGGAAGCCGGTCAACATGCCCGAAAGCGAAATGCCGGTCGATCCGTCTGATCCGTCAGCGCATCGCCAGCCGATGATGACTGACGCTGACATGGCGATGAAAGTCGATCCGACCTACAACGCCATCTGCCAGAAATTCATGGCGGATCCCGCGTACTTCGCCGACACCTTCGCGCGAGCCTGGTTCAAGCTGACACACCGCGACATGGGTCCGCGTGCCAACTACATTGGTCCGGACGTACCGGCCGAAGATCTGATCTGGCAGGATCCGATTCCAGCGGGTTCAAGCTCATACGATGTCGATGCGGTTAAAGCAAAGATCGCGGCCAGTGGCCTGTCGGCTGCCGACATGATCTCTACCGCATGGGATAGCGCTCGTACGTTCCGCGGCTCTGACAAGCGCGGTGGCGCCAACGGTGCGCGCATTCGCCTGGCACCGCAGAAAGACTGGGCAGCCAATGAGCCCGCGCGTCTGGCCAAAGTGCTGGCGGCGCTTGAGCCCATTGCCGCTGACACCGGTGCGTCAATCGCCGATGTCATCGTACTGGCGGGCAACGTCGGGCTTGAGCAGTCTATCAAGGCTGCCGGTTCCAGTGTCTCTGTCCCCTTTACGCCGGGTCGGGGCGATGCCACCGATGCGATGACCGATGCCGAGAGCTTCAACGTGCTCGAGCCATTGGCCGACGGTTTCCGCAACTTTGAAAAAGAAAAGTACGCGGTGGGTCCCGAAGAGCTGATGCTCGATCGCGCGCAACTGTTGGGAATCACCGGCGCCGAGATGGCCGTTCTGATCGGCGGCATGCGTGTGCTGGGCACCAACCACGGTGGCTCAAAGCACGGTGTATTCACCGACCGTGAAGGCCAGTTGACGAATGACTTTTTTGTCAACCTGACTGACATGGGCAATAGCTGGCACCCGGTTGAATCCGATGGCACCTACGAGATCCGCGATCGCAAGAGCGGCAGCGTCAAGTGGACTGCCACCAGTGCCGATCTGGTATTCGGATCCAACTCAATCCTGCGCGCCTACGCGGAAGTGTATGCCCAGGACGACAACGCTGAAAAATTCGTCCGCGACTTCGTCGCTGCATGGACGAAAGTAATGAACGCCGATCGATTCGATCTGCAGGCGTAAGTTGTAAATCAAAGGCCGCCCTGCAACGGGGCGGCCTTTTTCCGATGTTCTGCTGCTGCTATCCTTGGCAAAAGCTTGCAAAGTTTCTCGTTGTCATTCCTCGATTCACTTCCCGTGCGGCTTCACTCTTGCTGCAACAAAGGCTCAGATATGGCGAATAGTCAAAGTACCAATGTGCGCAAAATAATCGAAGGCCGCGCCGCGTTGATCGTGATCGATATACAGGCGAGCTGCTTTGCAGATATTGCGGACGATAAACGTGCCATCCCGCACATGAAGGATTACGACAAACGTATGTTGAAGTCGCGCGCTGTGATCGACAAGGCCCGCGAGAGTGATATCCCGGTGATATTTATTCAGGAAATCCATCGCGCCAACCTGGTCGATTTTGGCCGCGAACTGGACGGCCAGGAGACCGTGCACTGCCTGGACAACAATCCAAATACCGATCTGGCGCGTGAGCAAATGGGAGTGCGCCCGGATGACTATCACATTCAAAAGCGTCGTTACTCAGCTTTCTTCGGCACCGATCTGGAAATACTGCTGCGCGGTTTGAAGGTGGATACGTTGATATTGGTAGGCGGTCTGACCGATGTGTGCGTGCACTATACATTTGTCGACGGTCATCAGTCCGACTACTTCTGCAGAGTGATAGAAGACTGTGTCGCAGGCTCCGGGATAGAGGCACACACGGCAGCGTTGAATGCGATGGAATATCTGCAAACCGGTGCCGTGCGAAGTCGCGATGAGATGCTGGCGGCGATGGATCAGGTCAGCGCCTAGTCTGACTGGCCGTTGTTTGATCTGCCTCGCTTACGCGTCAGGTTACCACGTAACCCACAGCCGACTCGAGGGGAAACCCGACGCATAAGCGAGGCGACACGAATATCCGTATTTCAGAGCCAGGCTCGATCGCAGATAGAGTTGGCCCGCATTTCACCTCGCTCACGCGTCGGGTTACCACGCAAGCCACAGCCAACTCCAGGGGAGATCCGACGCGTAAGCGAGGCGACACCAACATCCGTATTTCAGAGCCACACCCGATCACAGATAGAAATAGCCCGCACCACACCTCGCTCACGCGTCGGGTTACCACGTAGAGCACAGCCGACTCCAGGAGAAACCCGACGCGTCAGCGAGGCAACACCATTACGCCGGCCACCAGCTAGGTTTTTACTTCCGCGTCCGTTATGCTCAAAGGCACAACTACGGCGACACGCGGGCATGGATACATGCGATTCCTGATCATTTGCAAGCTGATAGTCGGCATCGTCGCGATGATGTCGTTGGGTCAACTTTCTGCCAGTGAAAATCCGGTACCCGGATCCTACGAACAACTGCTGTTGCAGCGGCTATCCGTGGCCGAAACGGAAGCCGAGGGTCGATTGGCGGAGAGCGCGGTATGGGAACACTGGTTTGATGAGGCGCCCGACGAGCAGGTCCATGAATGGTTGCAGCAAGGCAGGAAGAGGCGCGAATCTTACGACTACGAAGCCGCACAAGCCTTGTTTGACCAGGTAGTGGAGGCTGCGCCAGACTACGCTGAGGGTTACAACCAGCGAGCGTTTGTCCGATTTCTTCGTGAAGACCTCGATGGCTCGCTGGCTGATCTGGAAAAAACGCTCGAGTTTAAACCGTGGCATTTCGGTGCGTTGTCAGGGATGTATCACGTGCTGCGATTGCAGAACCGACACGCCGCGGCGTTTGAGCTGCTGAGTCGGGCTGTGGCCATTCACCCCTGGATACAAGAGCGCGGCGCATTGCCAAAAGACATGTGGCCAGAGAACTATCGGCTGCTGCATGAGCCGGGGCAGGAGATTTAATTGATGCGGTGAAAATCTGCTTCGGCGGACTTTCGGCTGTTAAGCGCAGGCGTTCCGGCCGTATCGCGGGTTAAGCCTGTTAAACAATAGGACGTAAAAATGAACACCGTATGTCTGCTCGGCAGCCCGCGCCGCGGAGGTAACAGTGATTGTCTGGCCAATGTGTTTGTCGAGAAGGCACAGCAGCACGGTGCGCAGGTGTCATCCTTTGCGTTGTCCAGCCTAAGCTATAACGGCTGTATCAATCTGTTTGAATGTAAAAACAGACTCGATCACTGTGGACAGACTGACGACTTAACACCGGTACTGAACGCCATCGCGAGCGCAGACGTACTGGTACTGGCAAGCCCGGTTTATTTCACTGGCCTGTCAGGTCAACTGAAGCTTGCGATCGATCGCATGTTCTCATTCTTTGTGCCGGACTACACCACCGCCCTGGTCAAATCGCGGTTGTCACCCGGCCGACATCTGGTGCTGATTCAAACTCAGGGCGAGGCACAGGATCGCTATACTAATTTGCTCGATTCACATTCGGCCGGATTCACCGGGCTGGGATTTGAACATCAGCATTTGATCCGCGCCTGGGGCGTGCGCGAACCCGGTGAGGTCATGCAGCACGCGCAGTTTGTGGCACAGTGTGATGATGTGGCTGACAGCGTCTATCGTTAGGAGTCTGCGCGGCAGAACCTCTGCTACTGCGAACCCGCCCTGACGGTGCGTTTTTATCGATCATTTTCGTTTCGTAGGAATGACTATGCGCCTCAAATGATCGTAAAATCGCCCTCGCCATGGCGCGCACTCGCTACGCAGACTTCTACCGCGCAGACTCCTAGTCCGGGTTGGCGGTATTGCGCTTGTCGTTAACATCCGAACGAATCTGCTTTGAGTTTGCCTCAGGGAATATCCAGATCCCGAACACCATCAAGGGCCCGAGAAACAGTGCCACCCATTTTTCGATACCGCCGCCGTGTGTATGGTCGTAGTAGAAGAGACTGCTGCTGACGATCAGGATCAACACCGACAACAGCACTTTGAAGTGAAAGGGCATGTCAATTCTCCAGATTCGTCAGCGCCTGATCGATATCGTCACTCGTTAGCACCCAGGTGTTCTCTAGTCTGGCGACGACAGCTTTCATAAAAGGCTCACACAAACGTTTCGCACGTGCGGTGTCTTCTCCCAGATGATCGATCAGCAGCGCAAGCGCCAGTTGCCGTGGCTCTGCGCCCTCATAACTCCACTCGAATCCCTGATCGGTAAATTGTCCTATTTCAAGCTGCGGATTCAGCGGTTGCTCGTCAACCAGCACCTCAATGCCATCAATAGTGCGATCGCCGGAATAGCGCTTCATACGGTTGGTCCTGCAGGTGATCCCGGGTATCTCCAGATACTACTATGCCCGCACGCGAAGTAGTAGCGCTCGGGCCCTGTGCGAACTTGACGTAAACCAGCGATTTGCCTAGAGTTCTAGCCAGTGATCCTGTGAGAGGAGCGTGCTGTGGAACTTGCCAACAGTGAGATGAGCGAGCGTCAGCTCAGTTACCGAGAGGTCTATCGGCAGCGCATCGCGACCTGGTACAACGGTTATCTGCATGTTGCACTGATTTACGGTATTGGCTTCGGATCGTTGTTTGTCTATGCCAGCCATATTCAGGCACCGGTCTGGTGGGAGTGGCTGACCGTGCCGGTGGTTTTTCTGTTTGCCAATTTTTTCGAATGGTTTCTGCACGCCAAAGTCATGCATCGGCCGCGCAAGAACCGCGCGTTGAAAGCCATCTACACCCGCCACACGCTGATGCACCATCAGTTTTTTACCGAAACCGAAATGCGTTTTGCCCATCCCACCGATTGGCGGGTAACGTTTTTCCCGCCCTATGCGCTGGTGGTGTTCATTTTAATGTCAGTCGTGCCGGCACTGATTGCGGGCTGGCTAATCTCACCAAACGTGGGCTGGTTTCTGATCGCCACCACCACCAGCGTGTACCTGATCTATGAATTTATGCACTACTGTTGCCACGTCGATGAAAACTGGTTTGTCCGCTATTGCCCGTTTGTCAACACACTGCGTCGGCACCACAGTGCACATCACAATCAGTCGATCATGATGAATCAGAATATGAATCTGACATTCCCGATCTGTGACTGGTTTTTTGGTACGTCTGATCTTAATCGCGGATTGCTGGGGCACTTGTTCAACGGCTACAGCAC